>JBHEMB010000364.1:0-8022 GCA_046262855.1 Mycobacteriales bacterium
CCATCGGCGAGAGCATGCTGGGCTTGTTGGAGATCCTCGAGATCCGGCAGGCCCTGGAGTTCAACCGCACCGACGCGGTCGCGCGGGTCGGCGAGGCCGTCTACGGCGGCACGTACTCCGACTGAGCCCAGCCGCGGCCGGAGGCAGAGCCGCCGAAGAACGCCACGACGGCGGCACGTTAAGAGAGGTGGGCCTTGGCCTCGTCGTAGCCGGCGTCTGCCGGCGCGCTGGCCGGTCCGTAGACGAGGTTCAGCACGCCGGTCTTGAACGTCTCGGAGCGGAGGAGCTGAAGCGGCACGGCTTCGCCCTCGTCGAAGAGCCGCATGCCGTTGCGCACAGCGATCGGGTGCAGGAGCAGGTGCAGCTCGTCCAGCAGTCCGCCGGCCAACAGCTGGCGGACGACGGAGATCGAACCACTCAGGGCGATGTTGCCGCCGGCGGTGCTCTTCAGCGCTGTGACCGTCTGCACGAAGTCGCCAATGAGCTGCTCGGAGTTGCGCCACGTGAAGGTGAGCGGCTGGTGCGACAGCACGATCTTGCGCATGTCTCCGAGGGCCTTCGCGAAGCCCGCGTCCTCTCCTCCCGCGGCCTCGCGCTCCGGCCAGGCGCCCGCGAAGCTGTCGTAGGTCTTGCGACCGAAGAGCATGGTGTCCGCCGTGGCGAACGTGGCGTTGACCGCCTCGCCCATCTCGTCGTTGAAGTACGGGAAGTGCCACTGGTCCGGTGCCTCCACGACACCGTCCAGGGAGATGAACACCCCAGCAACGATCTTCCTCATGATGTCCCTCCAGGACGGTCCGCACCGATTCTTCCCTTTTCAGACGCCACCGGAAGGCAGAAGTCATCGGGAAGCAGGATCTTGGCACGGACGTTCGCCAGGACATGAAGGTAGAGATCTGGTCCGATGTCGTCTGTCCCTGGTGCTACATCGGCAAGCGCCGCTTCGAGGCGGCACTGCGCGAGTTCCGCCACCCGGTCGAGCTGACCTGGAACAGCTTCCAGCTCGACCCGGCCGCGACTTCGGAAGCGGCCGGCAGCCATGCCGCTCACCTCGCCGCGAGAGCGGGCCGCAGCCTGGAGCAAGCGCAGCAGATGATCGACAGCGTCACGGCCGTTGCCGCCCAGGAAGGCCTCGCCTTCCGTCTCGACCTCGCCCGGTCCGGCAACACCTTCGACGCGCACCGACTGCTCCACCTGGCCAAGGCCGCGGGTGTCCAGGACCCCCTCAAGGAACGGTTCGATCGCGGGTACTTCACCGAGGGCGAGCCGATCGACGACGCTGAGACGCTCGCCCGGTTGGCGCGCGAGGTCGGCCTGGACGGCCAGCAGGTCAGCGAGGTGCTAGTGAGCGACCGGTATGCGCAGGACGTGCGCCGAGACGTCGAGCGGGCACGTGTGCTCGGCATCACCGCGGTGCCGTTCTTCCTCATCGACGGCAGGTACGGCGTCTCCGGCGCACAGCCGGCCGCGGTGCTGAGATCGGCTCTGGAGCAGGCATGGAAGGCTGCTGCGGTCTCGCTCCCCGACGCCGGTGACGCCTGCCGCGTCTAGACGTGGCAACAGGGGCATGAGGCAGGACCTCGACGGGTAGGCGCCCTTCGTACCTACCCGCGACCGTGAGGGGATCCCCCATGCCGCAGAACGTCATCGACCTCCTGACTGCCGACCACCGCGAGTTCACCGACATGGTCGAGGAGCTGCTGAGGACCGAGGAGCCGGAGAGGCGGCGGGAGCTGGCCGACACGATCATCGGGCAGCTGGTCCGGCACTCCGTCGCGGAGGAGACGATCGTCTATCCCGTGATGTCGAGTCAGCTGGAGAACGGGGCCCAGGCCGTCGAGCACGACACCCGGGAGCACAAGAAGCTCGAGGAGCTCATGAAGCAGATGGAGGACTGCAAGGTCGGGGAGCCGGCCTTCCTGGACCTCGTCACAGAGCTGCAGGAGGTGCTCGCCGATCATGTCTCCGACGAGGAGGACGAGCAGTTCCCGACGCTTCGTGCGCACGTCCCCGACGATCAGCTGACAGCGATGGGCCTTGAGGTCGAGGCACTGAAGAAGGTGGCCCCGACTCGCCCGCACCCGAGCGCGCCGAACAACGCGCTGTTCCACCTCACGGTCGGCCCGGGTGTCGGCATGGTCGACCGGCTCCGCGATGCCCTGTCCACGAAGACCCACGTCTAGCGGGCTCGACGGGCCTACGACATCAGGCGCACCTCAGCAGCCACGGGCGAACACGTAGCACCGCAGCGGGGGCTCGGCCGGAGTCTCGGGAGCACCGACGAGGTTGTACCCGGGAACGACGATGCCCGCGATGGCCGGCAGGAGCAGCACCGGCTCCAGGTAGTTCTGCGGGTTCGCGGGATCGATGCCGGGTTGGTACACCTGCGCACAGACGCTCGCAGGAACGTGCGACGGGACCGCGGGTCCCGGGTGCGACAGCGCATCCATGACGAGCGCGTAGGTCACCGGGTCGACCGTGCCGGTGAAGTTGTGCTCGTAGGTGTCCCGCGGACACACGTCCTGGGTCGCCACGTTCGTGATGGCGCCGCCTCCGGTGTGCAGTGACGACGAGGCGGTCGCGGCGTTGTCGCTGGGCTTGACCTCCTCGTCGGTGTGCGTGAAGACGTTCGTGTAGGAGATGCCCCGGAACGTCTCGGCCCGGCTGTTCAGCGCGTCGATGAAGTGGGCGGTGGAGCTCTGCTGCCAGTTGGCCGGCACGCAGCTGGTCCGGCCCTGCTGGCACATGCCGCCCGCCGTCGTACCGTGGTTCGTCGGGGCCATGCCGATGATGTCGTCGACCATCGCGCGGGTGTCCGGCCAGAAGCGCAGCGCCCAGCGCATCGACATGCCGCCCTGGCTGTGTCCCAGCACCGCCACTCGTCGCCCGGCGAGCCGGTGCATGGTGCGGATGCTGTACACGAGGTACTCGCCGGCCACCTGGATGTCGCCGAGGGTGTGGAACGGCATGGTGACGTCGCACCACGGCCGGCGCTGCGCCGTGAAGGCCCGTTCGTAGTTCCACGAGAAGTTCTGCTTGGGTGTCGCGCTGGTGCCCGGGCTGAGCAGGACCGGCTCGAGAGTCCCACGCCGGAAGTCGCCCTCGCAGTGCAGCGCAGCCCGCAACGCGGTCGCTGGTACCGACAGCGCCGGCCCTGGACGGCCGAGTGGCGCGTAGGACGGAGCCGCCTCCGCGTGGCCCGCCAGGACGGCGGCGCACAGGATCGCGCACACCGCCAGCGCCCTGATCGCCCGCATCCGTCCTCCCCCGCACAGCATCGCAGTGATCAACGCACCGCGTGGACAGGGGATACGCAGCGGTGTGAACCGGCGCCTCACGGAGATAGGTCCGGCGTGGAGTGCGAAGCGATCATCGTGGGCGGCGGACCGGCGGGCCTGAGCGCGGCCCTCCAGCTGGCGCGGTGGAACCGCAGCGTGCTCGTGCTGGACAGCGGGGAGGGTCGCTCTACGCACCACCAGGTCAATCACAACTACCTCGGTTTCGTCGATGGCATCGCCGCCCTGGAGCTGCGGGAGCTGGGGCGCAAGCAGCTGTCCCGCTACCCGCACGTCAGCGTGCTGCGTCAGGAGGTCACGTCGGCGGTACCTGTCGACGGGGGCTTCGCGGTTCGTGCGGGCGAGGAGCCGCACACGGGTCGCGTCCTCGTGCTGGCATGCGGTGTCGTCGACGAGTACCCCGACTTCGAGGACGCGGGCACCTACATCGGTCGCAGCATGTTCCGGTGCATCACCTGCGACGGCTACGAGTGCAGGGGCAAGCGGGTCGTGGTCGTGGGCGACGACGACCACGCAGCAGGAGAGGCGCTCCAGCTGGTGAGCCTGACACCGCACGTCACACTGCTCGCGGAGAGCGGCAAGCAGCGGCTGAGCGCGCAAGCAGCCGAGCGGCTCGCCGCGGCCGGCGTGCGGCTCGTCGAGGACGGTTGCCTGGAAGCTCACGGCGAGGACGGGATCCTGACGGCGGTCCGCACGGCTGCCCACGGCGCGTTGCCGGCAGACGCGCTGTTCGTCGTGCGCGCCGCCCGCCCTCGTTCCGAGCTGGCCGTGCAGCTCGGCGCCGAGGTCGACCCGGCAGGCTACGTGGTGGTCGACACCGACCAGCACACGACGGTTCCCAGCCTGCTGGCCGCCGGCGATCTCACCTCGCCGCACTCGCACCAGGTGTCGGCCGCGGTGCACGAAGGAGCGCAGGCCGCGTCAGCGGCGAACTACCTGCTCTACCCCGAGGGCTTCCGGCTCAGCTGAGGAACCAGCTGCACGGAGACGACATCCCCGTCGGAGAGGCCCTCAGTGCGACGCACCTGCTGCTTCACCGGCAGTACGTACTCCCCCGACGCCGATGGGAAGACCGACGTCGGCCACGTCGTGCCGCCGATCGTGGCTGCCACGCGGATCGACCCGAACCCGCCGGTGGCCGGCCCGACCCGATCCCGAAGCTCGTCGCTCAGCTCCAGCGGCACGGACACGAAGTGCCAGCTGCCCTCGTCGTGCAGCCACAGCGGGGCGTCGAAGTCGAGCTGCACGCCCGCACCCTAGACCGCGCAGCTGGATCGGCAGACGCAGATGCGGGCGAGCCCTGGCGCCCGCTTCGCCCCGGCCAGGATGGCGGTGATGTCGGCGTCGTCGGCGATCTGGGCGATCACGTCGTACGGACCGGACGTCAGGACGGTGTCCGAGACGGACGGCAGCGTCGCCACGTGGGAGGCCACCTCGGCTGCACGCCCCGGGTCCGCCTGCAGGAGGAGGGTGGTCATGTACTTCACGGTCCCGCCCGGGTGTTTTCGGCAGGGGTCGGTCATGTTGCATCCAGGTGACAGCATGGGCCCGTGTGCACAGTCGTCGTCCGGTTGGCGCCGCGCCAGCCGGTCAGGGTGCTGGCGCTGCGCGACGAGCTGACCAGCCGCGCCTTCGACGGGCCGGGCGAGTGGTGGCCGGCTCAGCCCGGCGTCGTCGGAGGCCGAGACCGCTCCGCCGGCGGGACCTGGTGCGCAAGTGACCTCACCTCCGGTGCCACGGCTCTCGTCCTCAACCGGCCGCAGAAGCGCACTGCGGATGCCGGTGCACCGAGCCGGGGCGTGCTCCCCCTGATCGCCCTCGAGCACGGTCCGGACTGGCCCAATGAGCTCGACACCGCAGGGATGGCCAGCTTCGCCCTCGTCCTCGTCGCCCCTGAGCTGCTGCGGCTCTGGGTGTACGACGGTGAGCTGCTCACCTCCTCCGACCTTCCGCCGGGCACGCACATGGTCACCTCCGGCGGGGCTGAGGACGGCAAGGCTGATCGCTTCCTGTCGCGGTTCGGCGACGGCTCGTGGCGTGCGGTCCTCCAGGAGCATGTCCCGGAGGATGACCCGACGGCGCTCGTCGTGCGTCATGAGATGGACGGCCTCGTGTTCGCGACCGTCTTCGGCCAGCTCATTGACTCGGAGCCCGGACGGCTGCACCTCGAGCACAGCCGTACGCCATGGAAAGCCGAGGGCTGGTCGGTGCAGGACTACTAGGCCCAGGCCCAGTCCCGCTCGGCGGCTGCGCCAGAGAGCAGCCGACCCATCCGCAGCCCGGGGAAGTGCGCCGCGCCGATCAGCGTTCCGGTGCCCTCGAGCTCGCGAGCCAGCGCCTCCCGGGTACGGGCGGCGGCCTGGGCGTCCACGTCGGCGAACATCTGCCAGTCGTCGGAGAACATCTCTGCCGGGCAGTGCACGACGTCGCCCAGGAGCATGGCCCGCTCCTTCCCCGAGGACAGCACGACGATCGTGCTCCCGGGCGTGTGACCTGGTGCCGAGCGCAGATCGACGCCGGGGGCGAGCTGGTTGTCGCCCTCGAAGAGCTCGAGCTGTCCGGTGACAGGCGCGAGCCGGTCCTTGGGCGCCATGGCGCCGACCATCTCTCGCATGTACTCGTCGTGCTCCTCGACGACGTAGTGCTGCCAGTCCCGGGCGTCGCACCGGTAGGTGGCGTGCGGAAACGTCGGTCGCCTGCCGTTCGAAGTCCAGCCGATGTGGTCGAAGTGCAGGTGGGTGAGGACCACGTCGGTCACGTCCGCAGGCTGGACGCCGTGCTCTGCGAGGCCCGTCAGCAACTCGCCCAGGCCCCAGCCGGTGTCGACGAGGATCCGGCGGTCGCCAGTGCGGATGAGATAGCCGCCGGTCGGCACCGGCAGCAGCCCGTCCGGCGTCAGCCAGCGATGCTCGGGCACCTTGTTGAGGATCACCTCTGGCGGCACGTCCGGGGCGCCGTCGAGGACGGGCACGATCTCCAGCTCACCGATCCTCACTGGATGCGGCGCCGGACCAGCAGACCCGCGCCCAGCACGAGGCCGACGGCCATCAGGGGAACACCCATGGGTAGGCCAGTGGCCGCGAGGCCCGGGACCGGCCGGCGGTCGATCCGTGAAGGCACGGTGCCGGCGTCGACGGGTCGCTGCGGACCACCGGCCGAAGTGGAAGATCGCGCGCCGACCACGAACGGGCAGCCGAGCGAACCGGCCTCGTCCGCGTTGGGCACGATCAGCCCGGCCTCGTTGCGTCGCGTGGTGATGGCGAAACCTGTGAGCTTCGACCCCTTGGTGAGCGGCTTTCCCTTGCCAGCCTTGGAGAAGAAGTCGGCCGGCACGTTCACCCGGACCTCGCTGGTGGCGGCGTCGAACGAGCCGCTGAGCGGAGGTCCGACGCCGGTGCGCAGCGGCGACTCCATGTGGAAGTCGTTCGGCGAACCGGAGCTGCGGGCCGCCACTGCGAAGTACGCCACCTTGTCGTAGGTGAACCCGAACTCGTACTGCTCACCGGTCGCGCCGGTAGGCGGTGTCTGCGAGAGGTCGAGGACCTTCGTGTGCACGACCAGCTGCTTGGCTCTCGCGTCGTAGCTGAGGTAGCCCTTGGTGACGTCGAGCGACGGCGCGTTCGGGAGCGGTGTCCCGACCAGCACCTCTGTCGCGTCGCCCGACGGATCGGTGAAGGCGGCGTCTGAGGAGCACAGCAGCTGAGCCGTGGAGATCTTCTCGACCGGCATCGCCTTCCCGGTGAGTACGTTCACCCCGCTCGTCTGCCGGATGTAGGCACTGATGTAGGCGCCGGGCGAGTCGACGTTGTCGGCCAGCGCGATGTTGGCCCGTCCCTGCTTGTCGATGGCCACCTCGAAGAAGTCGAGCAGCGACCGGTCACCGGTGCTGAACGGCGCCCCCGGCACCGGGACCAGCGAGCAGAACGTGCCGTTCTGGCAGATGTCGCCGGTGTGGACGACTGGCGTCACGGCCTCGCTGTAGTTGAGCACGGTGGGAGACGTCTTCCCGCCCACCGACCGGTGCGCGTTGCCGAGCTGCGCGAACGCGACGGTCCAGCTGGTGTTCTTGTCTCCGGGATCGCGGTAGGCGAGGTTGGACGTCGGGGCTCCGCCTTGCCCGTGGTACCAGACCAGGTCGAGGTAGCCGTCCGCTCCCGCGGCCAGCCACGGGAACAGGTCGCTCTTGCCGGGATCTGGTTTCTCCGCCCCCGTGCCCTGCACGAGCCCGCGGTTGTCGCGGTTCACCTGGTAGGGCGCGGAGAAGGTTTTGCCACCGTCGCTGCTGGCGGCGTACTCCACCTTGAAGCCGTCGGACCAGACCACGTAGACGTTGCCGGCCTTGTCGACGTCCACGACCGGGAACAGCATGTTCAGCTCACGGTGGCTGGCAGGGTCCACACCGAAGACCTTCGTGTCCGTCCACGTCAGGCCGCCGTCATCCGAGCGGGCCAGGTAGATCGTGTCGACGTGGTTGTAGGCCCCCGCGCCCTGCTTGTTGGTGTCGAGCTGCGCCTGCGCGTTGTCCGTCGCGTCGCGGGGGGCACCGAAGACGGCGTACATCCGGTGGGTCGGCTCGCCCGACAGCAGGTTGGTGGTCCCTGTGGGGTGCGAGTAGTCGGTGACGATGTTGCCGACCTGGTTGGTGTTCGCCGCTGCTGGAAGCGTGGCAGCGTCGATGATGCCGTGGGTCCCGTCCGGCGACAGCGAGACGTAGGTCATGCCGCCG
>JBHEMB010000365.1:0-8840 GCA_046262855.1 Mycobacteriales bacterium
GCTCACCGGTGCTCGACCGCGGCAGCAGCTGCAGGAACACCTCGAGATCCTGCCAGGTGGGCACCAGCTTCTCGATGCCCATGACGGTGATGAGCACCTCGGGCAGGGTGAGGCACATCCGGCCATTGCCCTCCGACTCGACGACGCAGAGCGTGCCGGTCTCGGCGACGGCGAAATTGGCTCCGCTCACGGCCACCCGGGTGGTGAGGAACTTCTCCCGCAGGTGCAGTCTCGCCACGGCTGCCAGCGCTGCCGGATCGTCGGTCAGATCGCCTGGCGCTGAAGGGATCTCGCGCACGAAGATGTCTCTGATCTCGGTGCGGTTCTTGTGGATGGCGGGCACCAGGATGTGCGACGGCTTGTCGTGCCCCAGTTGCACGATCAGCTCCGCGAGGTCGGTCTCCCAGGCAGCGATGCCGGCCTCCTCCAGCGCCTCGTTGAGGCCGATCTCCTGGGTGACCATCGACTTGACCTTGACGACCTCGTCGGCGCCTGCGGCCTTCACGAGATCGGTGACGATCGCATTCGCCTCGCGGCCGTCGCGGGCCCAGTGCACGGTGCCACCGGCCCGGATGACGGCCTCCTCGAGCCGCACCAGGTGCTCGTCCAGCGAGGCCATGGTCGCGTCCTTCAGCGCAGCGCCAGCAGCCCGCAGCTCCTGCCAGTCGGGCACCTCGTCCACGACGGCGGCGCGCTTCGTCCGGATGGTTGCCGTGGCGCGGCCCAGGTTCGCACGCAGCTGCTTGTCGCCGAGGGCGTCGCGCGCAGCGGCAGGGAACGGGGCGCCGCTCAGGTTCCCGGTGCCGTGCGGCATCCCGAGGAAGGTCGTCACGTCGACGCCAGGATCTCGGCGAGGTGGACGGCCGCGACACCGGCGCGCTGCTTCAGCAGACCACCGCCGATGTGCAGCAGGCAGGAGGCGTCGCCCGCTGTGCAGACCGAGGCTCCGGTGGAGCGGATGGCTGCGGTCTTGTCGGCGAGCATCGCCTCGGAGACGTCGACGTTCTTCACCGCGAAGGTCCCGCCGAAGCCGCAGCACGACTCCGCGCCGGGCAGCTCGACGAGCTCGAGGTCGCGCACGTTGCGCAGCAGCCGCAACGGCCGGTCGCCCACGCGCAGCATCCGCAGCGAGTGGCAGGTCGGGTGGTAGGTCACGCGGTGCGGGTACCGCGCCCCCACGTCCTCCACACCGAGCACGTCGACGAGGAACTCGGACAGCTCCAGGACCGGAGGCGCGGGCTGCCCGGTGAGCTGCGGGTGCTGGTGCCGCACCGCACCGGCGCACGATCCGGACGGCGTGACGACGTGGTCGTAGCCCGCAAACGCGTCGGCGAACGCCGCAGCAAGAGGCGCCGCCAGTCCGGCGTACCCGGTGTTGATGTGCATCTGGCCGCAGCAGGTCTGAGCCATCGGCACCTCGACCCTCACACCGAGCCGTTCCAGCATCGCGACCGTGGCCTTGCCCACCGAGGGCGTCACCCCATCGACGAGACACGTGACGAAGAGCGCGACCTTCACGGGTCGTACCTGACGATCCGGGCAGTACGTCGGACCAGCTCGCGCAGGTCCTCCAGCGATCCCTCGACCGTGCCGGCCACCCGGGCCTGGACGAGGATGTTGCCGAGCGCGGTCGCCTCGACCGGTCCGGCAAGGACCGGCAGGCCGAGTACGCCGGCGAGCGACTGGCACAGCAGCGCGTTCTGTGACCCGCCGCCGACTACGTGCACCACCTCCGCCTGCCGGCCCGTCAACGACAGCGCCTCGTCGACCGTACGCGCCAGCGCCCCCACCAGGCTGTCGACCACGCACCTCACCAGCTCCGGTGGCGACAAGGACCGGCCTGCGAGCGCGGCAACACGCGCGGGCATGTCCCCGGGCGGGAGCAGTGCAGGGTCGTCGACGTCGATGAGCGGGGCCGCGGGGAGGGCGGCCGCCTGGACGAGCAGGTCGGGGAGGTCGGCGCGGCCCCAAGCCGCCAGCGACTGCTGCAGGACCCACAGCCCCATGACGTTGCGCAGAAAGCGGACCCGCCCGTCGACGCCGAGCTCGTTGGTGAAGTTCGCGGCGAGCGCCGCCTCGGTGAGGACGGGGGCGTCGAGCTCGACGCCCACTAGCCCCCAGGTGCCAAGGCTGATGCAGACAGCGCCGCGACCGGAGAGCGGCGAACCGACGAACGCCGACGCGGTGTCGTGGCTGCCGACCGCGACGACCGGCGTGCCCTCGAAGCTGCCGCGAAGGGTGCCCGGGTGCACCAGGGATCCGAGCTGGGCCTCGGTGACGCCGCAGGCCGCGAGCAGCTCGGGCGACCAGGACTGGGTGGTGGCATCGAGCAGTCCGGTCGTGGAGGCGTTGGTGATCTCGCAACCGGTGGCGCCGGTGAGCCAGTAGGTGATCAGGTCCGGCACCAGCAGCAGCGACGCCGCCTTCTCGAGAGCCTGATCTGCCGCGAGCTGATAGATGGTGGTGAAGGGCAGGTGCTGCAAGCCGTTGCGGGCGAACAGCTCCTCCCGGGACAGGCCGAGCCGCACATGATCGGTGCGGGCGTCGCGGTAGCAGAACGGCTCGTTGAGCAGGCCGCCGTGGGCGTCGATCAGCCCGTAGTCGACGGCCCAGCTGTCGATGCCGATCGAGTCGACAGCGCCGGCAAGGGCAAGGCCCTTGACGGCTTCCCGGTGCAGACCGCTGACGTCCCAGTGCAACCCGTCGTCATGCTGCACCGGTCCGTTGCCGAATCGATGGACCTCGCGCAGCTCGACGTGATCCCGGCTGACGTCACCGACGACGACGCGGCCGCTGGACGCCCCGAGGTCGATCGCAGCGTGTCGTGTCACCGGAGGAAGGCCGCCGCCACCCCGCCGTCGACCGGCACGTGCAGGCCGGTCGTCAGGGCCAGCTCGCCACCGGTGAGAGCGAAGACCGCTGCCGCGATGTGCTCGGGCAGCACCTCCTTCTTGAGGATGGTGCGCTGGGCGTAGAAGGCACCGAGCTCCTCCTCGGGTACGCCGTAGACCGCGGCGCGGTTCGCCCCCCAGCCGCTGGCGAAGATGCCCGAGCCGCGGACGACCCCATCCGGGTTCACGCCGTTCACGCGGATGCCGTGCTCGCCGAGCTCGGCCGCGAGCAGGCGCACCTGATGGGCCTGGTCGGCCTTGGTCGCGCCGTAGGCGACGTTGTTCGGCCCCGCGAACACGCTGTTCTTGCTCGAGATGTAGACGATGTCGCCGCCGAGGCCCTGGGCGATCATGAGGCGGGCGGCCTCGCGCGACACGAGGAACGAGCCCCGGGCCATCACGTCGTGCTGCAGGTCCCAGTCGGCAACCGTCGTCTCGAGAAGAGAGCGAGACAGCGACAGCCCGGCGTTGTTGACGACGAGGTCGACCCCACCGAACGCGAGCGCCGCGGCAGCGAAGGCGGCTTGTACGGCGGCCTCGCTGGTGACGTCGAGCTCGACGGAGACGGCTTGGTCCGGGCCGCCGATCTCTGCCGCGACGCTGGAGGCGGCGGCCGCGTCCCGGTCGGTCACGACGACGCACGCGCCCTCGGCAGCCAGCCGCAGGGCGATCGCGCGGCCGATCCCCGAGCCGCCGCCGGTCACCAGCGCGACCCGGGTCGCAAGTGGCTTGGGCTTGGGCATCCGCTGGACCTTGGCCTCCTCGAGCGCCCAGTACTCGATGCGGAACTTCTCGCTCTCGTCGATCGGCTGGTAGCTGCTGACCGACTCAGCCCCACGCATCACGTTGATGGCGTTGACGTAGAACTCTCCGGCGACCCGGGCGGTCTGCTTGTCCTTGCCGAAGCTGAACATCCCGACGCCGGGGACCAGGACGATGAGTGGGTCCGCGCCGCGGATGGCCGGGCTGTCGTGCGTGGCGTGGCGGTCGTAGTAGGCCTGGTACCCGGCGCGGTAGGCGTCGCTGAGTGCCGGCAGTTCGGCGACGATCTCGTCGACGGCGGCGGTCGCGGGCAGGTTGACGACGAGCGGGCTGACCTTGGTACGCAGGAAGTGATCCGGGCACGACGTTCCGAGCGCGGCAAGCATCCCGAGCTTCTCGCGGGACAGGAAGTCCAGAACGACGTCGCTGTCGGTGAAGTGACCAACCATGGGGAGGTCGCGCGACGCGATGCCACGGATCGCGGGTGCCAGTGCAGCCGCCTTGGCCCGGCGCTCCTCGAGGCCCAGCGGCTCGTAGCCGGACAGCACCGCACCGAACGGCTCAGCGGTGCCACGACTGGCGAGGAACTCCTCCGCCGTACGGATGATCTCGAGGGACCGTGCCTCGCACTCCTCCGACGACGTGCCCCACGCGGTGATGCCGTGGCCGCCGAGGATGCAGCCGATGGCTGCGGGGTTGTCACGCTGCACGGCGGCGATGTCGAGGCCGAGCTGGAAGCCGGGCCGGCGCCACGGGATCCAGACGACGCGGTCGCCGAAGCACTCCTTCGTCAGAGCCTCGCCCTCGGCCGCCGTCGCCAGTGCGATGCCGCTGTCCGGGTGCAGGTGGTCGACGTGCGGCGCCTCGACCAGACCGTGCATGGCGGTGTCGATGCTGGGTGCTGCACCGCCACGACCGTGCAGGCAGAAGTCGAACGCGGCGACCATCTCGTCCTCGCGCTCAACCCCGGGATAGACATCGACCAGCGACCGCAGCCGGTCCAGCCGCAACGTGGCGAGGCCGGCCTCGGTGAGTGTTCCCAGGTCGCCACCCGAGCCCTTCACCCACATCAGCTCGACAGGCTTCCCGTTGACGGGGTCCAGGTCGGTGCCCTTGGCGGAGGTGTTGCCACCGGCGTAGTTGGTGTTGCGCGGGTCTGAACCCAGGCGGTTGCTGCGAGCCAGCAGCTCGTCGACCGTCGTCATGCTCCCCATCCGGCTTGTGCGCCACCGATCCGCTCGGCGGCGATCCTGTCTGCGTACCCGGAGGCCTTGAAGGCAGCCATCGGGTCAGGGTGAAGGCCCTGCTCCTGGCGAAGCTCGGCCAGCAGCGGCCGGACATCGGTGTTGTAGGCCTCCATGAGGGCACCGTTCGCCGCAAGCACGTCCCCGTCGCGCTGGGCTTGTGCCAGGGCTGCCCTGTCGACGAGCAGGACCTTGGCAACGGCCTCCTGCACGTTCATGATCGAGCGGATCTGCCCGGGGATCTTCGGCTCGATGTTGTGGCACTGGTCGAGCATGAACGTGACTCCGGAACCAGGGTCGAACCCGCCTCCGAGGTTGACCTCGTGCAGGATCCGGAAGAGCTGGAACGGGTCGGCCGCACCCACGATGAGGTCGTCGTCGGCGTAGAAGCGGCTGTTGAAGTCGAAGGCGCCGAGCTTCCCGGCACGCAGCAGGAAGGCGACGATGAACTCGATGTTCGTGCCCGGCGCGTGGTGGCCGGTGTCCACGACCACCTGTGCCTTCGGACCGAGCTCGAGGCAGTGCGCGAACGACGTACCCCAGTCCGGGACGTCCGTCGCGTAGAAGGCGGGTTCGAAGAACTTGTACTCGAGAACCATCCGCTGGTCCTCGCCCAGCCGGGCGTAGACCTCCCGCAAAGCCTCGCCGAGGCGGTCCTGGCGTGACCGCAGGTCGTCCTGACCCGGGTAGTTCAGGCCGTCGGCGAACCACAGCTTGAGGTCCTTGGACCCGGTCGCGTCCATCACGTCGACACAGGCCAGCAGGTGGTCGGTCGCCTTCCGCCGTACGGCGGCTGATGGGTGGCACACCGAGCCGAGCATGTAGTCGTCGTCCTGGAAGACGTTGCTGTTGATCATGCCTATCCGGACACCGAGATCCGCCGCGTGCTTGGCCAGGTCGTCGTAGTCGTCGACCTTGTCCCACGGGATGTGCAGGGACACGGAGCCGGCCGCTCCGGTGAACTGGTTGACCTGCGCGGCGTCGGCGAGCTTCTCGTAGGGGTCGCGCGGTACGCCAGGCTGAGCGAAGACCTTGAAGCGCGTGCCTGAGTTGCCGTAGGCCCAGGAGGGCACCTCGATGCTCAGGGCCTGCAGCCCCACCTTGACCTGTGCCGTGTCGACCATGTCGGTCATCCCTCCGTCGCGCCGGCCGTCGGCGCTCTCGTGTCTGGGTCGTCGAGGTGGAACACCTCGTCCAGGAGCTGGAAGCCCTCGTCCGGCCGCTGGCCGTCGAGTGCGGTGAAGAGCGGAGCCATCTGGGCCTGCCAGCGATCGTTGACCGCCAGAGCCGCCATCGCCTGGCGTGACCGGTCGAGGTCCTCGGCCTCGACGTAGCCGACGAGCAGACCGTCTGGGCGGAGGAACAGCGAGTAGTTGTGCCAGCCCGTCTGCTGCAGCGCTGCCTGCATCTCGGGCCAGACCGCGGCATGCTGCGAGCGGTACTCCTCGACCTTGTCGGGGTGCACCTGCAGCAGGAAGCAGTAGCGGTTCATCGGATCCTCTTGCTCCGGTCCGCCCCGCAGCGTGTGCGGGGCGGACCGGGCGCCTAGAAGGTGAAGTTGTCCACCGTGTCCTTGGTGAACTCGGCCGGCGGGCCGACCACCAGGACGCCCTTGTCGTCGACGGTGTAGCTCTTGCCACCAGCCGTGACGCCGGCGCTGACGTCCATGCCGCTTGCCTTGGACGCCGCGGCGTAGACGCCGACGTAACCGAGCATCGCCGGGTCCCACAGGCCGACGGTCTTGACCGTGCCGTCCTTGATGTAGGCGCGCATCTCGCTCGGCAGGCCAAGGCCTGCGACCTGCACCTTGCCCTTGTACTTCGAGCCGGAGATGTACTTCGCGGCCTCACGGACACCCACTGTTGTGGGCGCGATGATGCCCTTCAGGTTCGGGTGCGACTGCATCAGCGCGGCGGCCTTTTCAGCCGACGTCGCCGGGTCGTCGTTGCCGTAGACGGTGTCGACCAGCTTCAGCTTCGGGTAGTTCGCTGTGAGCTCGGTCTTCATGATGGCGATCCACGCGTTCTGGTTGGCCGCGGTGGCAGCAGCCGAGAGGATGGCGACCTCGCCACCGTCCGGGCCGATCGCGTCAGAGATCCACTTGACCTGCGCCTTGGCGATGAGGTCGGGGGACGACGGGGTGATCATGACGGCGCGCGCCGTGGTGTCCGTGACGTCGGCGTCGTAGGTGACGACCGCGAGTCCGGCCGACTCGGCCTTGTGAAGTGCGGGCGCGATCGAGTCGGCATCGGCTGCGGAGACGACGAGAGCGTCGTACTTCTGCTGGACGATGGTGTTGATGAACTGCACCTGCGCGGCGCCCGTCGCGGTCGTCGGGCCGACCTGCTCGCACTTCGCGGTCTTGATCTCGTTGCAGGCCTTCTGCGCGCCCTTGTAGGCCGCGTCGAAGTAGGGGTTGTTCACCTGCTTCGGCAGGATCGCGATCTTCAGGCCGCTCTTGATGGCGGTGCTCCCGCCCGAGGCGGAGGGATTGCTGGTCGTCTTCGTGCTGCCTGACGAGCAGGCCGTGAGACCGGCCATGACGACGGCGACCACGGCGACGCCGAGAGTCTTGGTGCGCATCTGCACTCCTTGTTGTGTGCGACCAGCGGACCTGTTCCGCCTGGTGTCGAGCGAGGGTTCTGGGTTCACGCGCCGCTGACCGCCCTGACGGGATCGGCCACTCCGGTCGGCGCGAGTGGTGCGGGGGCTCTGGGCCGGCGAAGCTGCGCCAGCCGGTGGAGCAGAGCAGGGACGATCACGGACGAGAGCAGCAGACCGCCCGTGACGATGGTCAGGGCGTTGGGCGCGACGTTCTGCAGCTGCAGGAGCGAACGGACAGCGCCGAGGAAGAGCACCGATCCGACGACGCCCCACATGGTCCCGACGCCGCCGAAGATCGAGACGCCGCCGAACAAGGCGGCAGCGATGACGGCGAGCTCGAAGCCGATGGCGGCGTCGGGCCGTGCCGAGGCGAAGCGCAGCGAGTACACGAGGCCGGCGAGGCCGCTGACCAGGCCCGACAGCACGTAGAGGCGGAACTTCAGCTTGGCCACCGGGATGCCCGCGAACCGCGCCGCGTCGACGCTCTGGCCGATGGCGAAGATCCAGCGGCCGCCCTTGGTGGCATGGAGGAAGACCCCGAAGACCAGCACCAGGAGGGCCAGCAGAGGGGTCACGTAGGGCAAGAAGCTCCCCGGGATGCTCTCGTAGCCGAGCTTGGTCCACGCCGGCGGGAAGTTCGCCACGCTGCCGTCGCCCATCAGGGCCCAGGAGAGACCTCGGAACAGCCCCAGTGTGCCGATCGTCACGGCGAGCGAGGACAGGCCGAGTCGGCTGATCAGGACGCCGTTGAAAGCGCCGGCCAGTCCACCGACCCCGATGCCCACCAAGGCGGCCAGCGTCATCGGCAGGCCGGCCTCGAACGCCTTGCCCATGACGCAGCTGGAGAGGGCGATGATCGATGCCACGGACAGGTCGATCTCGCCCGTGATGATGATCAGCGTCATCGGCAGGGCGATGAGCAGGATCTCGCCGATGTCCTGGATGACGAAGGACATGTTGCTCTGGGTGGCGAAGTCCCCGTTGAGCTGACCCCCGATGACGAAGGTGAGCACCAGAAGGATCAGCACGCCGATGTCCCAGCCAAAGCGTGGCCGGCTCATGCGAGCACCTCCTTCGCCGCGACGCGTTCGCGTCTGAGGCTGATGACGCGGTCTGCGGTGATGGCCACGAGGAGAAGCGCGCCGTTGACGGCCTGCTGCCAGAACTCGGGCACAGACAGCGCGCTCAGCGATCCGCCGAGCGAGCGCAGCAGCAGGGCACCGAGCAGGGCGCCGACCACCGTGCCGTTCCCCCCGAAGATGGTCACGCCTCCCACGACGCAGGCTGCGACGACGGGCAGCTCGTACCCGATGCCGGCGGTCGCGTTGACGCCGTCGAA
>JBHEMB010000366.1:0-2891 GCA_046262855.1 Mycobacteriales bacterium
AGCTTCACGGGCTGCCGCTCCTCGAGGGCGCGCTGCGCGGCTCGGCTGCCGATCTCGGTGAGCTCGACCTTGCGGCGTGCGCGGTAGCCCCCGATGTCGAGCATCAGCCGGCTGCGGACTCCGGTCTGCTGCACGACCGCCAGCCGGGTCAGCTCCTGCAGGGCTTCCAGCGTCTGCCCGTTGGGCCCGACCAGGGCGTCGAGGCCGTCCCCGACGATGGCGACGATCGCGCGGCTACCCTCGACGTCCATGTCGATGTCGCCATCCACATCGGCGATGTCGAGCAGCCGCTCGAGGTAGTCGCCGGCGATGTCGCCCTCCTGGACGAGGAGCTCCTGGTCGGTCTGGCTCTGCGTGTCAGTCACGTGCGTCCTCAAGCTCGGGTACGTCGGGAAGGGCTGACTGCCGGCTAGCGCCGGCCGCCCTTGCGGTTCTTGTTCTTGCGGCTTCCGGCGGCGCGGCCGCTGGACGCCCGCGGGGCCTGCTTGGCCGCGGCTTGGCTGGCGACAGCGGTGACCGCGGCCGCCTCGGCGCCGCCGGCCGGGCCGTCGGTGTCGTCGCCCGGGGCATCGCCCGGGGCATCGGGCTTGCCGGTCGGCCCGCTCTTGGTGTCGGGCTTGCCGGACCGGCTGCCCTTGCCGTCCGAGCCCTTGCCGCCCTTGGGCTCGGGAGCCTTGGCACCGCTGGTCGGCGTGACCGGGGGCATCCGCTTGATGACCCAGGCCTGCTGGCCCATCGACCAGATGTTGGTGGTGAGCCAGTAGAGCAGCACGCCGACGGGGAAGTTGACGCCGGCGACGGCGAAGAAGACCGGCAGGACGTAGAGCATCGTCTTCTGGATCTGCGCCTGCTGCGGGTCTGCCGGAGCGCCGGAGCGGGCCATCAGCTGGCGCTGCGTCCAGAACTGCGACGCGCCCATCGTGACGATCATGATGACGCTGACGATCTTTACGGTCGTGGCGTCGCCGTGCAGCTGCTCCAGCAGCTTGGCGCCGCTCTGGAACGACGCCGAGATCGGGGCGCCGAAGACCTTCGCCTTGGCGCCCTGCTCGATGAGCGTCTGGGACAGGCCGAAGGCCCCGTGGAACTGGCCGTTCTTGGGCTTGAACTCGTTCATCACCCGGAACAGCGCGATGAAGACGGGGATCTGCAGCAGCAGCGGCAGGCAGCCCGAGATCGGGTTGGTGCCGTGGTCCTTGTAGAGCTTCATCAGCTCGGTGTTGAGGGTCTCCCGGTCACCCTTGTGCTTGGCCTGCAGCACCTTGACCTTGGGCGCGATCTCCTGCATCCGCCGCTGGCTCTTGATCTGCTTGACGAAGATCGGGAACAGCAGGATCCGGACGGTGATCGTGAGCAGCACGATCGACAGGCCCCAGGCCCAACCCGAGCCGTCGGGGAACACCATGGACAGCACGTGGTGGATGGCGCGCAGCAGGAACGCGACCGGCTCCGCCAGGAAGCCGATGCTGTTGTAGAGGCCTGCCATCAGCGGGCTCCGGAGTGGGTCGTGGGCACGGGGTCAAGGCCTCCGGCGTGGTAGGGGTGGCAGCGCGCGACCCGACGGATCGCGAGCCAGCTGCCGCGTAGCGGGCCGTGCTCCTCGACGGCTGCGATCGCGTAGGCGCTGCAGGTCGGGGAGAAGCGGCAGTGCGGCGCCAGGGCGGGGCTGAGGTAGCGCCGGTAGGCCCGGAGCGGGAGGAGCAGCAGGAAGGCGATCACGCGGGTCACGGCCGCACCAGCCGAGCGAGCGCCCGGTCGAGGTCCGCAGCGAGGGCGGCACTGGTCGCGGTAGCCGCGCCAGGGGCAGCGCGCACCACGAGCCGGGTACCGACCGACAGCTGCGGGAGCTGGGCCGCGAGCAGGTGACGCAGCCGCCGCGCCACCCGGTGCCGGATGACCGAGCTGCCGACGGCCTTGCTCACGACCAGACCGGCGCTGGCGGGACCGGCGCCGGCCGTGTCGAGGTGGACGGTGAGCAGCGGCCTACCGGCACGTCGACCAGTGCGTACCACCTGGCTGAAATCGCGGGAGGTGCGCAACCGGTGTGCTGCGGGGAGCACGGCTCGGGGAGCGGTGCTGGTCAGGCCGAGAGCTCGGAACGGCCCTTGCGGCGCCGCGCCGAGAGGATCGCGCGGCCCGCACGGGTCTGCATCCGCAGCCGGAAGCCGTGCGTCTTGGCACGACGGCGGTTGTTCGGCTGGAAAGTGCGCTTGCTCACGGTGTGGTGCTCCTGGTCCGGCGATCGGTCCGCACGCCGGGGGAAGGTGACGAGCGGGAGGCTGTAGGCCGGGCTCCGGGGCGCCGCCGCGCAGTCGAGGCGTGACAAGGCGCCGCGCAGAGCGCGGACCTGTCCACGGTACGGACGGCGTGCAGCCGGGTCAAACGGGCGCCCGCGGTTCCGCCGTACTGTCCGGGACAGATGTCAAGCACCTCGCGCAGGACACGCCGACAGATCATCCCGGCGACCTGTGGAAAACCTTGCTCCCCGCGGTCGCAGGCTGTTAGCGTCGCTGCCGCCGGTCCTTCCCCAGCCACCCCGCACGACCCCGTTCCCCACCGCACCACCGGGGGTCGCGCGGAGGCTCTCACTCGGGTGAGAGACAACTGCCGGTGGACCGACCCCGCACCACCCGAGCAGCTCCCGGAACCGCCCGCGACGCACCTGCGCCATGGGCTCTTTCGGGTGCTGCCCGGAGCCGTCCGCACCAGATTGCTCCACAGCTTGTGGATAACGATGTGGACACTGGGCCGCGAGACGTCCGATCGCTCTGCCCGTACCCGACCTCCGAGGACACGTGACCGACAGCACCCCCGTCCTGACCGACCCGCCCGACACCACCGGGGCGGCACCGATCCCGCCTACCGACAGCCCTTTGGACAAGGTCTGGTAC
>JBHEMB010000367.1:0-3882 GCA_046262855.1 Mycobacteriales bacterium
GCGACGTACCAGGTGCCGATCGAGGTGAAGCCCGGCCGCGCGACCACCCTCGCGATGCGCTGGCTGATCCAGTACTCCCGCGCCCGCCGCGAGAAGACGATGACCGAGCGCCTCATGAACGAGCTCCTCGACGCCAGCAACGGCCTCGGCGCCAGCGTGAAGCGCCGCGAGGACACCCACAAGATGGCCGAGTCCAACAAGGCCTTCGCCCACTACCGCTGGTAGTCGGTCACAACCCCCCACGAACACCCAAGACCCCGGAAAGAAGAGACAGAGCAGTGGCCAGCAACGCGATCCTCGCCAAGACCCGCAACATCGGGATCATGGCGCACATCGACGCGGGCAAGACGACCACGACCGAGCGCGTTCTCTACTACACGGGCAAGGCGTACAAGATCGGCGAGGTCCACGACGGCGCCGCCACCATGGACTGGATGGAGCAGGAGCAGGAGCGCGGCATCACCATCACGTCCGCCGCGACGACCTGCCAGTGGGCCGACCACCGCATCAACATCATCGACACCCCGGGCCACGTCGACTTCACGGTCGAGGTGGAGCGCTCGCTGCGCGTGCTCGACGGTGCGGTCGCGGTGTTCGACTCCGTCGCCGGTGTCGAGCCGCAGTCGGAGACGGTCTGGCGGCAGGCGGACAAGTACTCCGTGCCGCGGATCTGCTTCGTCAACAAGATGGACCGCACCGGCGCGAACTTCTACCGCACGGTCGACATGATCATCTCGCGCCTCAACGCGACGCCGCTCGTCATTCAGCTGCCCTGGGGTACGGAGGGCGACTTCACCGGCGTCATCGACCTGGTGCAGATGAAGGGCCTGCTCTGGGCCAACGACGACAAGACCGCCAAGGGCGACGTCTTCGAGGTCGTCGACATCCCGGCCGACTACGCCGAGCAGGCCGAGGAGTGGCGCGCGAAGCTCATCGAGACGCTCGCCGACATTGATGACGAGGTCGCCGAGAAGTACCTCGAGGGCGACGAGCTGACGGTCGCCGACATCAAGGCCGGCATCCGCCGCGCCATCCTGTCGTCGACGATCGAGAAGACCGTCACGGCGGTGCTCTGCGGCTCGGCGTTCAAGAACAAGGGCGTCCAGCCGATGCTCGACGCGGTCGTCGACTACCTTCCTAGCCCGCTCGACATCGGCGCGGTCCAGGGCCACTCGGTCAAGGACGAGTCGATCATCGAGACCCGCGAGCCGGAGTTCGACGCCCCCTTCTCCGCGCTGGCGTTCAAGATCCAGACCGACCCGCACGTCGGCAAGCTCACCTACATCCGGGTCTACTCCGGGACGCTGACCTCCAACCAGGCCGTCGTGAACTCCACGAAGGACCGCAAGGAGAAGATCGGCCGTCTCATCCAGATGCACGCGAACTCGCGTGAGGACATCTCGGAGGTCAAGGCCGGCGACATCTGTGCCGTCATCGGTCTCAAGCAGACCACCACCGGCGACACGCTGTCCGACGCCGACAACCCTGTCATCCTCGAGTCGATGACCTTCCCGGACCCGGTCATCTCCGTCGCCATCGAGCCGAAGACCAAGAGCGACCAGGAGAAGCTCGGCACCGCGATCCAGCGGCTCGCCGAGGAGGACCCGACGTTCAAGGTCTACACCGACGAGGAGACCGGCCAGACCATCATCGCCGGCATGGGCGAGCTGCACCTCGACATCCTCGTCGACCGCATGAAGCGCGAGTTCAAGGTCGAGGCCAACGTCGGCAAGCCGCAGGTGGCCTACCGTGAGACGCTGCGCCGCACCGTCGAGCGCTACGACTACACGCACAAGAAGCAGACCGGCGGCACCGGCCAGTTCGCCAAGATCCAGCTCCGGCTCGAGCCGATCACCGAGGTCGACGAGCACGGCAACAAGCCGACGTACATCTTCGAGAACTCCATCACCGGTGGACGTGTCCCGAAGGAGTACATCCCGGCCGTCGACCAGGGCGCCCAGGAGGCCATGCAGCACGGCGTCCTCGCTGGCTACCCGCTGGTGGGCGTGAAGGTGACGCTCGTCGACGGTGGCTACCACGAGGTCGACTCCTCCGAGCTGGCCTTCAAGATCGCCGGCTCGATGGGCTTCAAGGAGGCCGCCCGCCTTGCGGACCCGGCGCTCATGGAGCCGATGATGGCCGTCGAGGTCACCACGCCCGAGGAGAACATGGGCGACGTGATCGGCGACCTCAACAGCCGCCGCGGGATGATCCAGGCGATGGACGAGCGGGCCGGTGTCCGCGTCGTCAAGGCGCTGGTCCCGCTGTCGGAGATGTTCGGCTACGTGGGCGACCTCCGGTTGCGCACGCAGGGCCGGGCCAGCTACAGCATGCAGTTCGACTCCTACGCCGAGGTTCCCAGCAACGTCGCCAAGGAGATCATCGCGAAGGTCCGGGGCGAATAGCCCTCAGCACCGCTCCACCGCCCCATCCGTCGAAGAAGACCACCGCAACCAAGGAGACAGGCCAGATGGCCAAGGCCAAGTTCGAGCGCACCAAGCCGCACGTCAACATCGGCACCATCGGTCACATCGACCATGGCAAGACCACGCTGACCGCTGCCATCACCAAGGTGCTGCACGACAAGTACCCGACTCTCAACGAGGCATCGGCCTTCGACCAGATCGACAAGGCCCCCGAGGAGCGTCAGCGCGGCATCACGATCTCGATCGCGCACGTCGAGTACCAGACCGAGTCGCGCCACTACGCGCACGTCGACTGCCCCGGTCACGCCGACTACATCAAGAACATGATCACCGGCGCCGCGCAGATGGACGGCGCGATCCTCGTCGTGGCCGCCACCGACGGTCCGATGCCGCAGACCAAGGAGCACGTCCTGCTGGCGCGCCAGGTCGGTGTGCCCTACATCGTCGTGGCGCTCAACAAGGCCGACATGGTCGACGACGAGGAGATCCTGGAGCTCGTCGAGCTCGAGGTCCGCGAGCTGCTCAGCGAGTACGAGTTCCCGGGCGACGACCTGCCGGTCGTGCGCGTCTCGGCGCTGAAGGCGCTCGAGGGCGACGCCGAGTGGGCCGAGAAGCTCATGGAGCTCATGAACGCGGTCGACACGGCCATCCCCGAGCCGGTCCGCGAGACCGACAAGCCGTTCCTCATGCCCATCGAGGACGTCTTCACGATCACCGGTCGCGGCACCGTCGTCACCGGCCGCATCGAGCGCGGCATCGTCAACGTCAACGAGACGATCGACATCGTCGGCATCAAGACCGAGACGCAGTCGACCACCGTCACGGGCGTCGAGATGTTCCGCAAGCTGCTCGACAGCGGTATGGCCGGTGACAACGTCGGTCTGCTGCTTCGTGGCATCAAGCGCGAGGAGGTCGGGCGCGGTCAGGTCTGCGTGAAGCCCGGCAGCATCACGCCGCACACCGAGTTCGAGGCCCAGGTCTACATCCTGAGCAAGGACGAGGGTGGCCGGCACACGCCGTTCTTCAACAACTACCGCCCGCAGTTCTACTTCCGCACCACGGACGTCACCGGCGTCGTCGACCTGCCCGAGGGCACGGAGATGGTCATGCCCGGCGACAACACCGACATGAAGGTCACGCTGATCCAGCCGATCGCCAGGGAGGAGGGCCTGCGCTTCGCCATCCGCGAGGGCGGCCGCACCGTGGGCGCCGGCCGGGTCGTCAAGATCCTCAAGTAGCACCCACCCCTGGTACGGCGGCCAGCCCGCCGTACCAGGGCGCAGGACCTGAAACTTCTCAACTCGATCAGCAGAGAAACGGAAACTTGCCACCATGGCGGGACAGAAGATCCGCATCAGGCTCAAGGCCTACGACCACGAGGTCATCGACAGCTCGGCACGCAAGATCGTCGAGACGGTGACGCGTACGGGCGCGCAGGTCGCTGGCCCGGTGCCGC
>JBHEMB010000368.1:0-4546 GCA_046262855.1 Mycobacteriales bacterium
CCCGTTCGGCCACGGCCTGAGCTACACCAGGTTCGAGTACCGCGACGTCGTCGTGACCTCCGACGTGCCCACCGACGGAGCGATCCGGCTCTCGTTCACGGTGACGAACGTCGGGGACCGCGCCGGCGAGGAGGTCGTGCAGGTCTATGGCCGCGATGTCATCGGCCGTACCGCGCGGCGAGGGCGGACGCTTGTCGGCTTCCAGCGCATCCGGCTGGAGCCGGAAGCGTCAGTCCGGGCGTCGGTCGAGGTCCCGACAACGATGTTCGCCCTCTGGGACGAGCACGAGGGGTGGGTCGTGGAGCCGGGACTGATCCGGTTCTACATCGGCGCCTCATCGGCCGACATCCGGTTGCAAGCCCGCGTCACGCTGACGGGTGCGGACCATCTACCGGGCGCCACTCGGGCGCTCACCAGTTGCGTCAGCGTCGCCGACGGCGGCCTCGACGCATCTGCGGAGCTCCAGGCCGCCACGCAGCCGACAACGGACGGGCCGGTCAAGCCGATCGGAGAGCAGAACACCGTGCTCGAGTGGCTGGACCATCCCGTCGGCGGAGAGCTGCTGCGCGGGATCCTCGGCGGCGTGAATGACGACGCCCTCGCCCCGGCCTTCGGGGTCACGCTGACCGACATGGTCAAGTACAGCCAGGGGCAGTTCCCGCAGGCCACCCTCGACGACCTGCTCGCCAAGCTCCCCGAGGCTTACCGCCGCCCGTAACCCGCGCCCATCAACCGGCCCAGGTCACGAAGCTCTGCGTGGACGCGCGGTCTGTGCGGAAGGCGTTCACGGCGTGCTGCGGGTCCTCCCAGCCGGAGGAGATCGCGCAGACCACCTTGCGCGTGTCGGGAAGGCCGAAGTGCTCGCGGACCAACGGCGAGAACGTCGCGAGCGCGGCCTGAGGCACAGCTCCGACACCGAGGCCCTCGAAGTTCTTCGCGGTCTGCTGTGCGGAACCAACCCGATCACCTCGGGGAATCCCGACGGAGTCGTAGAGCTGGAGTGCTGTGTCCAGGCCTCCGTGCCGGCCCTCGAGCAGCGCCCGCAACGACTGCAGGCCTTTAGCGGTCTGCTCCAGACCCGCCCTCCCCGTCGACCTGGGGAAGGGTCCCCGAGCCGGCGTGACGAGAGAGCCGGCACTACCGATCAGCGGGAGTTGCCCTCGAGGGCCCAGGCGCATCGACCTAGCGTCCGGGCGGATCAGCCGAGCTGGAGGAGCGAAAACCGTGACCGCAGTGGACGAGGTGCGCCGCATCGAAGCCGACGCCGCGCCGACGCGCTTCGCCCGCGGCTGGCACTGCCTCGGGCTCGCCCGGGACTTCCGCGACGACCATCCCCATGCCGTCCATGCCTTCGGCCAGAAGCTCGTGGTCTGGGCGTCGGACGAGGGACTGCACGTGCTCGACGCCTACTGCCGGCACATGGGCGGCGACCTGACGCTGGGCACCGTCAAGGACGACACGCTCGCCTGCCCCTTCCACGACTGGCGCTGGGGTGGCGACGGCCGTTGTAAGGCCGTCCCGTACGCGCGCCGGGTTCCACCACGTGCGCGCACTGCCGCCTGGCCGACCGCGGAGCAAGACGGGTTGCTCTTCGTGTGGAACGACCCGGAGGGCAACGCACCCTCCACGGACCTGATGGTGCCCCGCATCCCGGGCGCGACGAGCGACGAGTGGACCGACTGGGTCTGGTACACGACCACCATCGACAACGCGAACTGCCGCGAGGTCATCGACAACGTCGTCGACATGGCGCACTTCTTCTACGTGCACTACTCGTTCCCGACCTACTTCAAGAACATCTTCGAGGGCCAGACCGCGACCCAGATCATGAAGGGGATGGGCCGGCAGGACATCGGCCGCGGTGCCGGGTCGAGCACCTCTGTGGCGTCGTACCACGGCCCGTCTTTCATGATCGACGAGCTGACCTACCACACCGAGGTTGGCGATCTCGAGTCGGTGCTGATCAACTGCCACTACCCCGTCGACGCCAACTCCTTCGTGCTCCAGTACGGCCTCATCGTCAAGCGCACACCCGGGCTCGAGGGGGCCGCAGCCGACCAGATGGCGAAGAAGACAGCGGAGTTCATCAAGCTCGGGTTCGAGCAGGACATCGAGATCTGGCGCAGCAAGGCGCGCATCGACAACCCGCTGCTGTGCGAGGAGGACGGCCCCGTCTACCAGCTTCGTCGCTGGTACCAGCAGTTCTACGTCGACGTCGCCGACGTCCAGCCTGAGATGGTCGACCGCTTCGAGTTCGAGATCGACACGACCCGGCCCAACAACGCCTGGCGCCACGAGGTCGAGCGCAACCTGTCGCAGCGCGAGGGCTCCTCCGTCTGACCATGCACGAGGACGCACGCCTCCAGGACCGACCGATGCAGCCAGTGCGCTGCGGCTCGTGCGGTGCGGCCGTGCGGGTCCGCAAGAGCAGCTGGGACCAGACCAGCATCCAGTGGTGCTCGCAAGCATCGGCAGCCTGCCTGGAACGACGCGCCAGCACAAACGGGCCCTTCATCGGATGCGCGGCACTGCGCGACGCGGTTCGGGAGGCCGCCGTGAGCGGTGACATCACCTTCCCGCTTGACTGAGTGAGCACTAACTCCGGATCATGGAGGAGTGAGCCGAGCCGTTGCCCTGCCCCCCGACGAGCGCCGCGCCGCCATCGTCGCCGCGACCGTCCCGCTCCTGGTCGAGCACGGCGCGGCGGCTCTCACGACGAGGCAGATCGCCGCGGCAGCCGGCGTCGCTGAGGGCACGCTGTTCCGGGTGTTTCCTGACAAGGACGCCCTGCTGCGAGCTGCGGTGGAGGCCGCGTGCGATCCCGCAGGCACCGAGACCGCCCTCGCTGCGATCGATGCAGCCCTCCCCCTCGATGAGGTCCTGCTCCAGGTCGTGACGGTGCTGCAGCGGGAGTACGCCCAGGCCTGGCGCGTGATGTCGGCAGCACCACCTGATGGCGACTGGGAGAAGGCCCGGGCGTTGCCCTCGCTCGTGACGCTGCTGACTCCACATCGCAAGGACCTCGCTCTCACACCCGCACGTGCTGCCGGTCAGGTCGCTGCCGTGACGCTGGCTCTGAGCCACCCGGCGATCTACCCAGGAGCCCCGGCGTCGGCGGGTGAGGTCGTGGCGCTGCTCCTGAACGGCCTCGCCCGGTGACGCTGCTGCGGCTGCTGCTGCCGCTGCTGAGGCCCTACCGTCGCTGGCTGGTCGGACTCCTGGCCCTGCAGGCAGCTCAGGCCGGCACGCAGCTCCTCCTGCCCGGCCTGATCGGGGAGATGGTCGACCGCGGAGCACTAGGTGGCCGGGTCTCCGAGGTGTGGCAGACAGGTTCCGTCATGGTTGCCGTCTCGGTGCTTTCGGTCGTGGTCTCGGTGGCTGCCGTGTACTGCGGTGGCCGGGCGGCACTGGGCTTCGCGCGAGACCTCCGACGTGCACTGTTCGACCGGGTGCTGAGCTGGTCGGCACGGGAGATGGCGCAGCTTGGAGCCGCCTCCGTGACGACCCGGCTCACGAACGACGTACAGCAACTGCAGATGCTCGTGGCCGGCGGCGCGTCGGCCCTGCTGCTGACACCTCTCACCGTCGTGGGCGGCCTGGCCATGGCCGTGCACCAGGATGTCGGGTTGTCGTGGGTGCTCGTGGTCGCCATCCCCGCGATGGTGCTGGCCATGGGATTCGTGCTGCGCCGCATGACGCCGGTGTCGGCGAGGCAGCAGGCGCAGGTCGACCGGCTCAACAGCGTCACCCGGGAGCAGGTGGTCGGCCTGCGAGTGGTGCGTGCCTTTGTGCGAGAGCCGCAAGAGACCCAGCGCTTTGACGGGGTCAACCAGGACCTCACCGGCTCGATGCTGGCGTCCGGTCGTCTGATGGCCCTGATGATGCCGTTGATCATCCTGGTCATGAACGTCGCCAGCGCGGCGGTCGTCTGGATCGGTGCCGGTCGCATCGAGTCCGGCGCGACGACGGTCGGTCAGATCGTGGCCTTCCTGAACTACCTGGGCATCGTGCTGGTGGCGGTGATCATGGCAGCGTTCGTCGCGTCGATGATCCCTCGAGCGACGGTCTGCGCAGCGCGCGTGCAGGAGGTCTTGGCGACGTCCACCTCTCTCACCTCCTCCGGCCATGACCCCGCGGCCCTCAGCGACCAGGTCCAGCTGCAGCGGGCTGGGTTCTGCTACCCGACGGCGGAGGCTCCCGTGCTCCACGGCATCGACCTGGTCCTGCGACGAGGTGAGACCACAGCCGTCATCGGCAGCACCGGTGCGGGCAAGACGACGCTGCTCAACGTCGTCGCTCGGCTGGTGGACGTCACCGAGGGGGCAGTGAGGGTGGACGGCGTGGACCTGCGCCGCCTCGACCCGGACGACTGGCGGCAGCAGATCGCGCTGGTGCCACAGCGGCCGTACCTGTTCTCGGGCACCATCGCGAGCAACCTGCGGGCCGGCAAGCCGGCTGCGTCGGACGAGGAGCTCTGGGCCGCGCTCGAGGTGGCGCAGGCCACTGACTTCGTCCAGGCGTCACCGACCGGTCTGGACACCCGGGT
>JBHEMB010000369.1:0-5742 GCA_046262855.1 Mycobacteriales bacterium
GCACCGTGACGCTGCCGTCCTCGCTCTCGGCATCGCAGCTGATGCGGCTGCAGCAGGACCCCGAGGCGTTCGCCCGCGAGCTCGCCCGGCCGATGCCCCGTCCCCCGGCGCCGGCGGCCCGACGCGGCACCCGCTTCCACGCCTGGGTCGAGGCGCTGTTCGAGCAGCGGCCCTTGCTCGACCCGGACGAGCTGCCTGGTGCCGAGGACGACGAGCTCGGAAGCGACGACGACCTCAGGGCGCTGCAGGAGGCCTTCCTCGCCGGGCCCTGGGCCAGCCGGAAGCCGCACGCAGTCGAGGCGCCGTTCTCCATGCCGCTCGCCGGCCGGGTGATCCGCGGTCGCATCGACGCCGTCTACGACCTCGGCGACGGCAACTGGCAGGTCGTCGACTGGAAGACGGGCCGGGAGAGCGCGGACCCGGTGCAGCTGGCCGTCTACCGGTTGGCCTGGGCACGGCTGCTCGACATCGACCCGGCGCAGGTGTCGGGGCTGTTCCTCTACGTGCGGTCGGGCAAGGAGGACCTGCACGAGGCCCTACCGGGCGCGGCCGAGCTCGAAGCGCTGCTCACCGGTCAGGCTGAAGCGGAGCTCCTGACACTGCTCTGACAGGCCGCGATACGGGTACGTGATCGTCGTACGCTGCGCTGAGACACCGGAGGTGGTCCACGTGCACGCCCTGCTCGCCCCCGCCAGACTCGCACGCACCTTGCTCGCCGGAGCCGCTGCCTGCGCCCTCGCCGCCGGGGGACTGGCTGCAGCGCCGACGTCCGTGGAGGCGATCGCGAAGCCGCGCAGCGCCTGCCCCGCCGGACAGCACCTGGATCCGCTCGCGCGCTTCGCCCGGGCCGGCACGCCGGCTACGTGCGTCCCGGTCAAGGAGTCCGAGGGTGCCAAGGACCAGATGAAGATCAGCCGCGCGCTCCAGGTCAAGCACCAGGGCAACTACCCCGTGACCGGGGAGGCGTTCGCGAGTGCGGTGGCTCAGTCGGCCGCCCTGCCGGCCTCGAAGACCTACGGCGGCAGCGCATGGAAGCCGCTGGGCACCGATGCCCTCTACGCCGACGTTGCCGACTACGACCAGGCGACCGGCCTGCACAACCTCTCGGGGCGCATCGAGGGGTTCGCCTACGACCCGGCCGACCCCAAGATCTGGTACGCCCTGGTCGCCAACGGCGGTGTGTACCGCAGCACCAACGCGGGCAGCAGCTGGTCCTCGATCGGCGACGGGCTGCCGAGCCAGATCATGGGCGGCTTGGCCATCGCGAAGGGTGGCACGCTGGTCATCGGCAGCGGTGACTCCGCCTTCGGCGGCGACTCCTACTCCGGGCTTGGAGCGTTCTGGTCCAGCGATCATGGGGCAACGTGGCATCACGCCCGCGGCGTGCCCAACGGGACGATCACCTTCCGGGTCGCCGTCGACCCGATCCACACCAACATCGTCTACCAGGCGACCGGGAAGGGGCTGTGGCGCTCGACCGACGCGGGCCGCAGCTACACCAACGTCGTGCTGCCCACGACCTGCACCTCGCTGACCAAGCCCACGTGCTTCTTCGCGAACATCGTCAGCGACGTCGTGGTCCGCCCCTACGGCGGAACGGGGCCCAACAAGTCGGGTGGCCAGGTGCTCGCGGCGGTGGGTTGGCGTGCCGGCACCAAGCTCAACGCGGCGGGAACTCCGCAGGCCCCGCGGGACGGCATCTACTACTCGGCCACCGGTGCACCGGGCACCTTCACGTTCATGGACCCGGCGGCGACGGGTTTCCCGTTGGTCGATCGCGCGGGCCGGACGGCCCTCGGCATCGCGTACGGACCGACGCAGAACCACGACTACGTGTACGCGCTCGTCCAGGACCCCAGTCGCTTCAACAAGCAGACGCAGGTCGGAGACACGCCGGCCCTGCCACCGACCGGCACGCCTGTCAACTCCACGTTGAACCCGACGGTGCTCAACGGCCTCTACGGCACCAGCGACTTCGGAAAGCACTGGACCCTGATGGCTGACGCCGACCAGATGGACGCGCCGACGCACCAGTCCGCGCTGGGTGGCACCTTCTGCGTGCTCGGCTACTGCGCGGGCGTGCAGTCCTGGTACAACGAGTGGGTCCAGCCCAGCCCGGCGGCGTCCCTGACCGCCGAGGACGGCACGCCGCAGTTCCTGTCGTTCGGGCTCGAGGAGGTCTGGGGCGGCAGCGCGGTCATCCCGCCCGTCCCCAACACGTCCAACTTCGGGGTCTTCGGTCGCTACTTCTCGGGCAGCACCTGCCTCGCGCTCACCGTCCCGGGGTTGCAGGGCTTCTGCCCGACGACGAGCGGGGCCTCGCCGCAAGGCTCAACGGTCCACCCGGACCAGCACGCCGTGATGTACGTACCGTCCGGGCGGGACGCCACCATCGTCGTCGGCAACGACGGCGGTGCCTTCATGCAGAAGCAGCAGAACGCTGGTGCAACCCCGTTCGACAACGACCACTGGGCGAACGGCATCAACCACGGCCTGCACACGCTGCTGCCTTACGACGCCGAGATGAGCTCCGACGGCACGGTGTACGCCGGCCTGCAGGACAACGGCGAGCTGAAGATCACGCCTGAGGGCAAGCAGATCATGACTCAGGGCGGCGATGCCTTCTTCAGCGCCGTCGATCCCGACAGGTCCAACGTCGCCTACGAGGAGTACGTAGGTGGCGACATCAACGTGACGACGGACGGTGGCAAGAGCTGGACCGACATCCAGCCGTGCTACAGCGAAGCCCAGTTCTCCGCCCCGTTCCTGATGGATCCGACGAACGCCAAGCACCTGGTCGCAGGCGGCAGCCAGATCGCGGAGACGATCTACGGACCCAACACGACGACCGCCGCCTACGTCGGGCTGACCAGCAACGATGTCGCGCTCACCTGCGGGCCTGGAGATCCCGTCTTCGGCTCGTCGACCGACTGGAAGCTGGTCTTCGACCTCGGGTCGACGAACGGCTACACGAACACGGCGAGTGCCGTCGACGTGCGTGAGGACTCGATCTACGCGGGCTACTGCGGCTCGTGCGACATCGTCACCGAGGGCCTCCCCTTCCACTCCGGCATCGCGACCAACGTGGGCGGCAGCAGGGACCCGAAACGGATGACCGGCAACGGGTGGCACTTTGCCGCGGCCAAGGGCCTGCCGCAACGGATCATCAACAGCGTCCTCATCGACCCGAAGAACGACCACACCGTGTACGTGACCCTGGGTGGCTACGGGCGTCGCTGGATCCCGCCGGGCTCACTCGCTGACGACACCAGCAAGGTCGGCGAGGGCCATGTCTTCGTCAGCCGCGACGCCGGTGAGCACTTCACCGACATCTCCGGCAACCTGCCCGACCTGGCGGCGAACTTCGCGGTGCTGCACGACGGCGACCTGATCGTGGCCAACGACCTTGGGGTGTACTCGCTGGCCAACGCGGCCAAGGCGACCAACGCGAGCGCCCGCTACTTCGTGGTCGGCAAGGGACTGCCGGTGATGCCCGTCGTGCACCTGCAGATGACGCCGCGCAATCGCAACGAGCTGCTCGCGGCCACCTACGGCCGAGGGGTGTACGTCATCACGCTCAAGCCGGGCAGCGTGCCCGGCGGCCCGACGAGCGGCGTGCTCCCGACCCGTGGTGGGAAGAAGCCGTCCTCGGGCGGCCAGCTCGCAGCCACCGGCCTGCCAGCCGGTCTGGCACTGCTCTCGCTGCTGCTGCTCGGATCCGGTCTGGCCATCAGCCGTCGGGTGGGCTGAGCCGCACTCGCACCGCCTGGTCGTCGGCACGCACCTCGTCGCCGTCCTGCAGCTGTCGACCACGCCGGGTCTCCGACTCGCCGTTGACCTCGACGGTGCCGGCGGCGAGCAGTTCCTTGGCCTCCGAGCCCGTGTCGACCAGCCCGGCGAGCTTCAGCAGCTGGCCGAGCCGGATCGAGCTGTCGGGCACGACCACCTCGCGCAGGGGTGCCTCGAGCCCTGCGGTCAGCTGTACCGCCGTTCCCGCCGCGATCTGCTGTGTCCGCCCGGTGCGCTCCAGGCCGCAGGCCTCGTAGAACTCGGGCGTTGTGGTCCACACCGAGACCTCGCGGTAGCCCTGCGCCCAGGCCTCGTCGGCGAGTGACTCGACCAGCTGCGAACCGATGCCCTTGCGCTGCTGCTCCGGATGGACGAAGACCATCGCGAGGTGAAGCAGTCCCGGGACGGGTTCGCCGGCGCCGTCCTCCGTTCGGGCTGGCTCTCCCAGCGCGAAGCCGCGCAGCTCGTCGTCGACGACGAGCAGGCCCTCGTCGAGCTTCTCCCGGACCCGCGCCAACCGCTGTGCGGACGGGCGAAGGCCGCGAGCAGCCTGGGCGGCGCGGTAGATCTCGAGCAGGGGGTCCTCGGGCACGACGATGACCGTACGTTCTGTTCGTGAAGTACGCGCGGATCGACGTGTGCTTGCTCGCGGAGACCGGGGAGTACTACGGCCGTCAGTGGGCCTGCGCTGGCCCGAGGTGCTCGTTGAGCAGGGGGCCGAGGGTGTCGGCAGCTTGCTCGGGGATCCAGTGGGTGACGCCTTCCAGGACCGCGAAGCGGTAAGGCCCGGTCACCCACTCGGCGGTTGCCTCAGCGGCGCTCCGCCCCAGTGCGACGTCCCCGTCCGACCAGGCATAGAGCGTCGGTACGGCGACAGCGGGCGTGTCGCCGATGTCCTCAAGATCCTGTGCGGCATACCAACGCAGCCAGGCGGCAAGGGCGCCCGGTTCCTGCGCCCGGGCCACGTACTCGTCGACGTGCACCTCGGGCAGGCCGCCGAACATGCTGCGCATCGGCGTCGCGTCGTCAGCCAGCAGCTCGTCGGCGTACCCGTCCCTGGCGAAGTCCCTCATGTAGAGCGACTTGCTGCGCTGGTCGTCGTCGGTGCGGAGCGCCTCGATGAAGGCGCGGGGGTGCGGCACGCTCAGGATGGTGAGAGTGGTGACGCGATCAGGGTGCCGCGCGCCGAGCTGCCAGGCCACGGCCGCTCCCCAGTCGTGGCCCACGACGTGCGCCTTCTCGACGCCGAGCTCGTCAAGGATCGCCAGCGGGTCGGCAACCAGCTCAGGCACCCGGTAGGCGTCGATGCCTTCCGGCCGTGCAGCAGGGGAGTACCCGCGCTGGTCGGGCGCGATCGTCCGGAAGCCCTTGAGGTGCGGGAGCAGCAGCCTCCAGCAGTGCGACGTCTGTGGGAAGCCGTGAAGCAGGAGCACCGGTGGTGCGTCTGCCTGTCCCCGGACGTCGACGTCGAAGACGAGACCACGCGCTGGCACCTTCATGTCTGGGATCCTAACGGGTGGTACAGAGGATTAGTAAGACAGCATCTCGTCCGAGGGCTACGGACAGCTATTTCTAGCTTGTGACCTCGGCCAAGAGAAGTTCTAACCAGAACATATGTTTGACACCCGCTTCGGGAGGAGATAACTTGGTCGTCATGAGCGAGCAGCAGACCAGCACCGGGCGGTCGGTGGCGGCTGCCAGGATGACGACGATCAGGGAGCTGGTGCGTCAGGAAGCCCTACTGCAAGCGCAGCTGCGTCAGCACCTGGTCGGCCTCGAGCAGGACCTCGGGTTCGGGGCCCGCAAGTTCGTCGCCGATGAGCTCGCGATCGCCCTCGCTGAGTCGTGTGGCACTACCCGCCGCTGGGCCGAAGAAGCCGAGATGTTCTGCGCCCACCCGGTGCTGATGGCGCTGGTCGCCGACGGCACCTTGTCGATCCGGCACGCTGACGC
>JBHEMB010000370.1:0-8826 GCA_046262855.1 Mycobacteriales bacterium
GAGCAGGAGGTCGCCGATCTCGTCGAGGCCCAGCAGCCGCTCGTACGTGTCCGCGGGCAGTGGATGTACGTCGACGCCGACCGCCTCGCCCGGGCTCGCACCTTCCTGGCCAAGCGTTCCCACACTGCAGGCCGGATGAGCGTCGGCCAGGTGCTCGCCGCATTGGGTTCGGTCGACGACGGGCCGGCGGGTCTGCCGGTCGTGGACGTCGAAGCGCAGGGCTGGCTCGCGGACCTGCTCTCCGGCGAGATCGATCATCGGATCGCTCCGAGGACCGCGCCACAGGGCTTCAAGGGCGAGTTGCGTCCTTACCAGGAACGTGGTCTGGCCTGGCTGTCATTCCTCGAGTCGGTCGGGCTCGGTGGGGTCCTCGCCGACGACATGGGACTGGGCAAGACCGTCCAGCTGCTCGCTCTGATCTGCGGTGAGCGGGCAGACGACGCGGGACCGACGCTGCTGGTCTGCCCGATGTCGCTGGTCGGCAACTGGGCGCGGGAGGCCGCCCGGTTCACCCCGGACCTTCGGGTGCACGTCCACCACGGAGCCGAACGCCCCAAGGGCAAGGCCTTCGACGCCGTGGTGGCCGCCTCCGACCTGGTCGTCACCACGTACGGACTTCTGCTGCGCGACGTCGACTCGCTGCGGGAGATGAGCTGGCGGCGCGTGGTCCTCGACGAGGCACAGGCGGTGAAGAACGCAGCCACCCGGGCAGCTGTCGCCGTGCGGTCGCTGCCGTCGGCCCACCGCTTCGCGGTGACAGGCACCCCGGTGGAGAACCGGCTGGGCGACCTGTGGTCGCTGATGGAGTTCGCCAACCCGGGGCTTCTCGGTCAACCAGCAGTGTTCAAGCAGCGCTTCGCCACACCGATCGAGCGGCACGGCGACGCCGGGGCCGCGCAGCGGCTCAGGTCGCTCACCCAGCCGTTCGTGCTCCGCCGGCTCAAGACCGACACCTCGATCATCACAGACCTACCCGCCAAGATCGAGATGGACGTCGTCTGTTCGCTGACCCGCGAGCAGGCATCGCTCTACCAGGCCGTCGTGGCCGACATGATGGAGCGCATCGAGTCCACCGAGGGCATCGAGCGCCGCGGGCTCGTGCTGGCCACCATGACGAAGCTCAAGCAGGTCTGCAACCACCCCGCCCAGTTCCTCAAGGACGGCAGCCGCCTGACCGGCCGCTCCGGCAAGCTGGCCCGCGTCGAGGAGACCTTGGACGAGGTCCTCGCCGCGGGGGAGAAGGCCCTGCTGTTCACCCAGTACGCAGAGTTCGGGGACACGCTGCGCACGCACCTCGCCGCGCGCTTCGGGCGCGAGGTCGCCTACCTGCATGGGGGTCAGAGCAAGGCCGCGCGTGACGAGCTCGTGGCCCGGTTCCAGAACCCCGAGGGTGGTGGTCCGTCCTTGGTCGTGCTGTCACTTAAGGCGGGAGGGACGGGGCTCACCCTGACCGCCGCCAATCACGTCATCCACGTCGACCGCTGGTGGAACCCGGCCGTCGAGGACCAGGCCACCGACCGGGCCTTCCGCATCGGGCAGACCCGCTCCGTCCAGGTCCGCAAGCTGGTCTGCGCCGGCACGCTCGAGGAGAAGATCGCGCTGATGATCAACGACAAGCGGGGGTTGGCTGCCAGTGTCGTCGGCGCGGGAGAGGGCTGGCTGACGGAGCTCTCCACGTCCGCGCTGCGAGAGCTCTTCACCCTCGAGGCAGGGTCGGTGGTCGAGTGAGCAAGCCCTGGTCGTCCGGCTTCCCGCCACCCTCGAAGCCCCGCGCGGTGGAGGGCGGGCTCGTCGCGCGAAGCGCTCGCGGTGCCATCGGTGAGCAGTGGTGGTCGCGACGCTTCCTCGAGGTCCTGGAGTCCTTCGCGCTGGGATCCCGCCTCACTCGCGGGAAGAACTACGCCCGCCGCGGCCAGGTGCTGTCACTGTCGGTGGCCCCCGGAGTGGTCACCGCCGCGGTGCAGGGCTCGCGCAAGGCGCCTTACAAGGTGACGATCGCGCTGCCGGCGTTCGGCGAGCTGGTGTGGGCCAAGGTCGAAGTTTCCCTTGCGGAGCAGGCGATCCACAGCGCGCGGCTGCTCGCGGGGGAGATGCCCCACGACCTCGAAGAGGTCTTCTCCGTCGCCGGCGCGTCGCTGTTCCCCGAGCGCGCGAACGACCTCGCACAGAGTTGCTCCTGCCCGGACTGGGAAGTGCCCTGTAAGCACCTCGCGGCCACCTTCTACCTGCTGGCCGAACACTTCGACGAGGACCCGTTCGCCATCCTGCTGTGGCGGGGACGGACCCGCGAGTCGCTGCTCGGCCGGCTGAGGGAGCTGCGCGGCAGCGACCCTTTGGTGTCGCCTGGACCGCTCCACGAGACGCCGGACGGTCCTCGGGTAGGCGCAATGATGGCCATGGCCGATCTGACGTTGGGCGATGGCGACTTTTGGACCTCACCCCCGTTGCCTGCGCTGCCCGTGCACGCAGAACTGCCGACGGATCTGCTGCTTCGGCAGCTCCCGGAGCCGGGAGCGGCGTTGGGTGGGCCTGAGCTGGTTACCTATCTCGACCCGCTGTACGCGGCGCTGGGGAAGCGACCGGATGAGCCTTCCCTATGACCGAGGATGGAACTGTGAGTCGGTTGTTCTCGGCCGCTCGATGCCTGTAGCTCGATGCGGTTGCCTACCGCTGAGCGTGGCTCAGAACGGGTTCTCGTCGTCGAAGTCGGCGTTCCAGGCCCACGCCAGCGCGCGCGGCAACAGCCAGCACCCGAGCATGGTCAGTCGCCGGTTGTCGTCGACGACGCCAGCGGCCTCCCATGAGTAGAGGACGCTGTCGAACGCTCCCTCGAGGATGGTGCTGTCGTCCGGGTCGACCATGCCGTCGACTTCCGGACAGTCGTTGATGAATGCGACGAGATCTGAGGGGGTTGCCGGTGTCCCCGGACCGCCCCGGACCAGGCCGATGACGGCTCCCAGCCAGTCGGCATGCTCCATTGCCATGATCGTCGCGGCTTCGTCGTCGGACAGTCCCGAGTCCTCGTGCATGCCGATGAGCGCTCCTGCGGCCTCGACGCAGCACTGCTTGTCGTTGCTGGGCGGACTTCCTGTCCACGCGGCTGCCCCCGCGATGTGTGGGTATGGCCAGCGGCTTTCCCCGGCGCCCTTGCGGATCGCGGCGGCGGTGCGGCGGAGCTCGAGCTCGGGCGCCGCCGCCCCCAAGGCACCGGGCAACGCCTGACGCAGCAGCTGCACCGCGGAACTCTCGGCTGCATCCCAGTCGGCGAGGAAGAGCTCGTCGTCCTCGTGACTGAACTCGTCGACCATGCTGAGCTCCTCGGTGTCGTCGGCTGCGTCTTGGGTGGGTCCGCAGCACTGGGAATCCGGTGATCGCCGCATGTCAAGATCGGCGCAGCGATCCCTCCATGATGATGGGGGTGTCCGCTCATGCCGTGTGGCGACTCGAGCCGCTACTCGTTGTCGCGGGCCAGCTCGTCGAGCGCCTGGATGAGCGCGGTCGCCTCGCCGTACTCGCCAGCGAAGTCGGGATCCATGAGGTCGTCTCGGTGATCCTCCCAGAACGCCTGGTGGTCACTCACGGATCTCGCACCGTGATCCGAGACACTTGAACGTTCAAGGGTGCCCCCGGCAGGATTCGAACCTAATTTCCGCGTGGCTGAGCGCCGCGTCAATAGGGCCTCGAAACGCTAGAATGCCTGGAAACAAAGGGATCTCGCTGACCGACATGATCCGCTGCTCACTCTGGCCATCCGCAGCATCTGGCCAGGATCTGGCCAGATAGGAAGGGGCAGCGAGTCGAGCCGAGAGGAGCGATCATGGTGGACGGGGTGACCGGTGAACGCCGTAGTGGCGGCAACCGCCGTGGCCACCGGGCTTCCTTCGGCAGCATCAGGCAGCGGGGCCCCGGCAGGTTCCAGGCGCGCTATACCGGGCCCGACGGCTCGCAGCACACGGCGTACACGCCCGGAGGTTCGGCGTCGTTCGCGTCCAAGACGGAGGCGCGCCTCGCCTTGGCCCGGGTCCGCGTGGACATCGACGCCGGGACGTGGCTGTCCCCGATCCAGCAGGCTGCGCTCGAAGCCGAAGCGGCCGCCGCCGAGCTTCCACTGCTGTTCGGTGACTACGCCGAGACGTGGCTGGCCCAGCGTCCCCTCGCGACTCGCACGCGCGACCTGTACCGGTCGCTGCTCGACAAGCACCTGCTGCCAACCTGGCGTGACGTCGAGCTGGCCGGCATCGCGTCCCCGGCAGTCCGTGAGTGGTACGGCGGGCTCGACAAGACCAAGCCCCGAGCGGTCGCCAACGCTTACAGCCTGCTCAAGACCATCTTGGAGACCGCTGTCGCCGACGAGTTGCTCCTCGCCAACCCCTGCCGGGTGCGAGGAGGCAGCCAGTACCGGCGAGCGAAGGAACCCAGCATGGCGAGCCTCGGCGAGGTGGCGGCTCTACGCGCTGCGATGCCGGAGCAATACCGGTGTGCAGTCGACCTCGGGTTGTGGGGGAGCCTGCGCATCGGTGAGGTGATCGGTCTCCAGCGCGCCGACGTTTCCTTGAGCCCCTCTGGCGTTGAAGAGCAGACCGGCGTCGTTCATGTGCGCCGATCTGTCGGTCGAACTCGCTCAGGCCGCGAAGAGAAGCTGCCCAAGAGCGCATCGGGCACACGTGACGTCGTGCTTCCCCCGCACATCGTGCCTGCCTTGCGTGAGCACCTGGAGAACGTGACCGGAGCGGGGAGGGAGGACTGGGTGTTCCCTTCTGCCTGCGACGCCACGCGGAACGTGTCAGCCGATGTCCTGAGAGAGATCTTCGAAGCCGCCCGCCACAAGATCGGGCGCGACGACCTCGTCTTCCACCATCTGCGCGGAATCGGTGCCACGCTCGCCGCGCACGCCGGGGCCACGGTCCGTGAGCTGCAGGACCGGCTGGGACATACAACCCCCAACATGGCGCTCGCGTATCAGCGAGTCGCGCAGGACCGCCCTCGCCAGCTAGCAGAGGCCCTGAGTCGGATGGCCAGCGGCCAGGCCTGATCCGGGACTGACCTTCTCAAGCTGCGTCTGCCGCCTAACGTGATCCCAGCGTGCAGACGAAGGCCCACGGCGCCGAGTACCTGACTCGTCGCCGTGGGCCCAGTCGATCAGAGTTCCATCCCGCGGTCGATGCCCGTTCTGCGGGTTGTGGACTGGCCTCGGGCCGCACCGAGCTCTCGTGGATCGGGCGTGTGTTCACGGCTTGGCTCCGCCGGTCGCGGCTCGGGCTGGTCCGACGTGCCCAGCCGCGCGATAGCGCGGGTGACGTTGCTCACGAGGACCTGGTCGCCACGAACTGCGATCGCGTCGATGACGGATTGGAGGTGGCGGCCGCCCATGGCGCAGGCGATGTAGCCGAGGTCGACCTTGCCGGTGTTCCACAGCGACGCGGCGACCTCGACCAGGACCCGCTCGCCGCTGCTGAGCGGCTCCTCGAGGAACCCCTCGGCGTCGAAGGTGCGGTCCCGCAGGTTGACGTAGTCCCACTTCCGGTCGTCCAGCGGCTCGAGGGTGACGAGGACGGCGAGCATCTCGCGGTCGGCGCTCATGCTCGGCGGGGGGGCGGGACGCCGCCTGCGGTCCTGGCGGTCGTGAGGGGCTGGCCGAGGTGGTTCGCCCAGGCGTCCTGACGGCCAGCGGTGACGTAGGCGTCGAGGTCCGCGTCGTCGATGCGGATGTGCTTGCCGAGCTTGATGACCGGGATGCGGCCCTCGGTGCGGAGCCGACGGATGAAGCGGACGCTGGTGCCGAGGCGCTCGGCGGCCTGTTCGACGGTGAGCAGCATGAGGGTCTCCCTGAGTGCGTTGGGGTGGCCGGGTGCGGCCGTGGGAGTCCTTGATGACACGCACCTCTGACGTTGTCGAACGGTCCAGATCCCTTATGCAGCAGGCGATTCAGTACGTCTGGAGCGGTCCAGAGTGGTCTGGGTTGGCCTGGGGTTGCGCCGTGTTGTCCCGCCCGACGTGGGCTGGCCCGGAGTCGTTATCGGACCGTGACCGAACGAGGCGTCAAAGGTCTCGCCCGGTGTCCCGGTCGCGGTTGCGTCGTGGCTCATGCCCCTCGTGCTCACCGACGTCGAGCAGGGGGTCGGGGCGCCGTGCGATGGACCTGCCGACGGGTGGGGGAGCTGGTCGGCTTCCGTGGCTGATGCGCGCTGTGGGGTGCGGTACCGGCCGTGGCGTGGGCGAAGGGCTGGCGCCCGGTGCAGGGGTGACGCAGTCGCGGTGGAGCCGCACCACGCGGTCTTCGGCGGCGGTGATCTGCTGCTCGAGAGCGCGGACGGCCGGGCGGAGGCCGGCGAGCTGCGTGTCCAAGTCGGCGAGCCGGCGCGCGAGACTCTGGCGGCGAAGGACCGCACCGCGCGGCAGGGTGGACAGCCCACCGGTGACGGCGGCACGGGGATGTTCGAGCTCGCGGCGCCGGGTGCTGAGGTCGCCGTGCTGCTGCTGGAGGCCGGCGAGCAGCTGCCGTGCCGCGGCGAGCTCCTCCGCGCGGCGGCGGTCCTCCTCGCTCCGGGAAGCGCCGCTGCTGTCGGCATCGAGCGGGCCCGCGGCCGCCGCCGGCGGCGCCTCGGTGGGCCGGGGCTGCCTGCTGGCGGCGTCGCGGGCGTTCTGCAGGGCGGTGAGGGCGCTGTCCTGCGCGCCGCTGGTCGCGAGGGCGGTGTGCAGCATCCGCAGGCAGTCCCGCTCCAGTTCCTCCGGACCCTCCAGGCGGTGCTTGGTCGGTGGGGGGATATCGCCGTCGGCCCGGTCGGTGGGGTCGGGGGTGAGGTACGCGTGGTTGGCGTGCCGCCCTCGGGTCAGCGCGACGTAGAGGTGCTCACGGTCGAGTCCGGGTCGGGCGAGGACGAGCCCGACGTCGCAGGTCGCACCTTGGCTGCCGTCGATGGTGGCGGCCCACCCGTACTCACAGTGCCGAGCCACGTAGGTGGCGGGGAGGGTGCAGCGGCCGCGGCCGCTGAGGTCCTCGACGACGAGTCCGCCGTCGGGGGAGGTGCCCAGGACCTGGTAGCGGTCGCCGTTGCGGACGTGACTGTCGCCGACCGGCAGGGTCCGCTGGTTGCGGCGGGTCCGGAGCAGGTCCCCAGCCTGCCACTCGCGCCCACCCCGAACGACGGCGACGCCGACGAGCTGCCCGGCCGCCATGGCGGCGAGCCGGGCCCGGGTGTTGAGGGCGTCGACGTCGATGCGGGTGCGGGCGAGCATCAGCGCGTCCGCGCCCTGGCTGATGGCGTGCTGCCAGTGGGCGAAGAGCTGGTCGGCCGCGGTGGCCCCGTCGGGGCACGGGTGCAGCCGGTCGTGCTCCCAGTAGGTGTCGAGGGCGTCGGGCTGGCCCTCGCGGAGGTGCAGGCTCGCGGCGCGTTCCCAGTCGTTCGTGAAGCGGTGGATCTCTGTGAGCGCTAGGGCGTGGCCGTCGCGGGCTAGGTGGGCGAGCATCCCGCCGGGGCCGTTGATGACGCCGATCTGCGCGGGGTCGCCGACGAGCACGACCTTCGCCCCCGCCGCGTTGGCCGCTTGCGTGAGGGTGTCGAGGTCGAGGGTGGAGGCCATCGAGGCCTCGTCCACGATCAAGACTGTGCGGTGGTCGAGCCGCGCCCACCCCGGCTTGCCGGCTGCAGGGACGTCGAGGTGGTCGAGGTCCGGCTGCTGCGCGCGGGTGTGCAGCCATTTCGCGAGCGTGTCCGCCCTCCCCGTGGGCGTGCTGCCATCCCCGCTGTCCTCGGCGTGGAGGGCGGCGGAGAGCTCGGCGGCGGCGCGGGCGGACGGGGCGAGTCCGACGACCCGGTAGCCGTGCTGGGCCCAGAGGGCAGCGCAGGCGCCGTGCGTGTTCGTCTTGCCGGCGCCGGCGGGGGCGGTGAGGACGTCGAGGGCGTCGCCGGAACGGAGCAGGTGCAGCAGCGCCTGCAGTTGGCTCGAGTCCAGCCGACTGGGAAGGGCATCGAGGTGCGTCCGGAGGCGGGTCGGGTCGATCGCGCACGCCGCGATGTGCTGGCCGTCGCGGGCGAGGGTGAGGATCCGCTGCTCCGCGGTGAGGATCTCCACGGTGGCGTAGCGGGCGTCCGACGCCCGGCTCGTGACCCCGTGCACCGGCGCGCCGACCGGCACGGAGTCGGACAGCTCGAGGGCGCGGTCGGTAACGCGCTCGATCGTGGCGAGGACCTCCTCCGCCGGAAGGCCCAGGGTCGGGAGCAGCGCGGCGACCTGCCCCGCGACGTCGGCCCGCCCGAACACGGCGCGCGATCGGCCGGCCGCGGTGAGGGCAGCCGTGGCGATCTCGTCCACCCCCAGCGGCGGCCCGGCAGGTCCCCGCGGCGAACGGCCGCCGTCGGACCCTGTGCCCGGCGCTCGGCCGGCAGCGGCTTGCGCCAGGGGAAGCAGCTGCGACAGGTCGACCCCGACTGCTGCGGCCTCGGCGGTCCAGCGGGCCGTCAGGGACTCGGGGTGCTCGTGGGTCTTGTCGGGGCGAGTCTTGAGGACGGCGACCTTGATGACCGCGGCCTTCTCCGGCCCGGTGAGGTCACGGCCGAGCAGTGCCTCGTACTCACCGATCGCGCGGGCGGCATCGGTGTTCACAGAGTGGCTGCGTTTGCTCCACGCCTCGAGCAGTGGCGCGGGTATTCCGAGGATATCGGCTTGGCCGTCCTTCGACACCTCGCCCCACGCAATTCCTAGATCGCAGGTGAGCTCATTGCGAAGAATGGCTTGGTAAATCATGCCGGCACTTTTCTTGTTCGTATACAGCTCATGCCCGTCCAGGGTCCGCCAGGTCCCGTCCGCGCACTGCACCTTGTTCAA
>JBHEMB010000371.1:0-4558 GCA_046262855.1 Mycobacteriales bacterium
TCCTCGAGGCGCTCGGTGCCTCGTACGAGCAGTGGGACGGCAAGGGCTGGCCGGGCGCGCTGCGCGGGGACGCCGTACCGCTCGCGTCCCGTGTGGCGCAGCTCGCCGAGTTCGTCGAGGTGGCCTACCGCAACGGCGGCATCTCCGCAGTCCACGACCTGGCTCGCACCCGAGGTGGCAAGCAGTTCGACCCGAGGCTGACGAGCCTCTTGCTGGACCAGGCGGAGACGGTGCTGGCCGGCATGGACGATGTGCGCTCGTGGGAGGAGGTCGTCTCTGCGCAGCCGGCCCTCTCCCGTGTGCTGGACGACGACGAGCTGGACGCGGCGCTGCTCGCGATCGCCGACTTCGTGGACCTCAAGTCGCCGTACACCCTCGGCCATGCTCGGGCGCTGTCGGAGCTGGTCACGGATGCCGCGGCCCCCCTCGGGCTTGCGGCCGGTACGAGTCGGACACTCAAGCGGGCCGCGCTGGTCTGTGGCTTCGGTCGGCTCGGCGTGTCCAACGCCATCTGGGACAAGCCGGGACCGCTCGGGGTGGGCGAGTGGGAACGGGTCCGGCTGCACCCCTACATCACCGAGCGGATGGTGCAGCAGTCGCCGTCCCTGGTGCCGCTGGGAGTCCTTGCCGTCCAGCTCCGTGAACGGCTGGACGGCAGCGGCTACCCGCGCGGGCTCACCGGCGCGACCATCGGCGCACCGGCGCGGCTGCTCGCCGCCGCCGACGCCTACCAGGCCATGTGCGAGCCGCGGCCGCACCGCGCGGCCCGCTCTCCAGCCGAGGCCGCCGATGAGCTGCGTGCCGAGGTGCGTGCGGGGCGGCTGGACCCTGCCGCAGCCGACGCCGTGCTGACCGCCGCGGGTCATCGCGTCCCGCGGCGTCGCGAAGGACCGGCGGGGCTGACCACCCGCGAGGTGGAGGTGCTGCAACTGCTGGCCCGTGGCCTGTCGAACAAGGAGATCGCCCGGGTGCTCGTGATCTCACCGAAGACCGCCGGCAACCACGTGGAGCACATCTACGCCAAGATCGGCGCCGTCAACCGGGCCGGGGCCAGCCTGTTCGCCGTGCAGCACGGGCTGCTCCCCGAGGACGACAGATGGGGCGAACGCCCCATGGAGGGGTTGGCGGCCAGTTCCTAGCGTCGAGCTGGAGACACAGACAGCGGCGCCCCGCCGCTCCCGACGCAGGAGACAGCCATGGCGAAGACCTCACGCAGCACCGCACCCACCGTCATCGACCACGGCCCGGTCGTCGTCCGCTCAGCCGATGCCGACGGCTACAACATCGGCTTCATCCGCTTCAACGTCGAGTCCGATGGCGCGCCCTTGCTGAAGGGTCTGCCGGAGGACCGCTGCGCCTGCCCCCACTGGGGCTACGTGTTCGAGGGCACCGCGACGTTCACCTTCCCTGACCGGGTCGAGACCTACGAGGCAGGTGACGCGTTCTACACGCCGCCGGGGCACACTCCGGCGCACTCGGCGGACTCCGAGATCCTGCTGTTCAGCCCGAGCGAGGAGCTCGCCGTCACCGATGCCGCGATGCAGCGGAACATGGCCGCCTTCCTCGCAACGCAAGGGAGCTGAACCTCCCGCAGAGGTAGTCAGGTCACTACCCTGAGCCGATGGTCCGCGCCGTCCGTAACGCTTTGGCGTTGTCGTTCGTGGCCGAGGTCGTCGCGCTGCTGACCGGGCGCATCCCCTACTTCTCGGCGTTGTTCGTCCTGGCCTCGGCGTCGTACCTCGTCGAGGCCGTCGACAAGTGGCGCGAAGAGCGCAGGTCGCCGGACCCGACCACCATTCTCGCGCTGAACGGGGCGACCAGCATCAGGGTGTCAGCGGGCGGGACGCGTCGTCTCACCGCGCTTCAGCAGCCGGGCCGCACCCGGGATGCCGCCGAGCAGGGCGCCCACGTCGGCGACGGTCCGGTCGAGGTTGTCGACCTGGGTGCCGAGCTGGCTGACGACCGGGACGAGCTGCTCCAGCGAGCGTAGGGCGGGCAGCAGGTCCACGACCTCCTGCACCAGCCCGGCGTCGACTGGGGGCTTCACCGCCGCCAGCGTCGTCGTGGCGTCGGCGACGACCGACTGCAGCGCTGCGGCGATCGTGGCGCTGCGGTCGAGCAACTCCTCGATCCGATCGGGCACGGTCTCGGCGCGGTCGAGCAGGGCCTCGATCCGGTCCGCAATGGGCTCCGCTCGATCGGCGATCACCGCGGCGCGGGTCGCGACGTGGGTGGCCTGCGCGAGGACCGACTCGATGCCCTCGACCAGGGTCAGCGGGAGCCTGGCGAGCGGTACGAACGAACCGATCACCTTGTCGATCACTTCCCGAACCTAGCGCGCCCGGCCACCACCCACCCCCCGCCGCGACTTCCCTGATCTCGTTCCGCTCCCCGCCGGCTTACCGGCGGGTCCGAAAGGGGAGGTCAGTGGGAGGCTGCGTGCCGGCCGGCGGCGCGGCCGAAGAAGGAGCCCTCGCCCAGCTGCGTCCCGCTCGAGTAGCCCTTGCCGTCCTGCGCGATGTTGGCCGCGCACGCGCCGGCGGCGTACAGGCCCTCTATCAGCGAACCGTCGGAGCGGAGCACCTGCCCGAACCGGGACGTCCGCAGGCCACCGAGGGTGAAGCCGGCGTAGAGCGCCTTGCCCAAGGTCAGGTCGAACGCGCCCCACGGCCCGACCGCCTGCGGGGCAAGGAACTCGGGGCTCTTGTGGAACTCGGGGTCCTCGCCGCGGGCAGCGTGCTCGTTGTAGTCCGACAGCGTCTTCGCCAGCGCATCGGCCGGGACGCCGAGCCCGGCCGCCATCTCCTCGACGGTCTCCCAGCCGTCGATGAACGGCGTGAGGGTGAACGTCGGCCGCACCATGTGCTCGCTGTCGACGATGAGGTACGCCGCCTGGTCGGGCTGGTCCATCACGTACCCGGACGTTCGGGAGTGGTAGCTGTCCTCGGTCACGAACCGCTTGCCGAGCTTGTTGACGATGATGCCCGTCAGCAGGATCGAGGGCGGGTACACCGGCGCGGTGATGAAGGCTTGGTCCATGTGCAGCGCCTGCCCGCCGGCCGACTGCCCGAGCCGGATGCCGAGCCCGTCGTCGTACGTGCTTCCCAGGGTGAACGGCTTCTTCGCGAGCTCGGGTGTGTGCTCGGCGACCATCTCCTTGTTCATGACGAAGCCGCCCGCGCAGATCACGACCGAGCCGGCCTTGATGAAGCCAGTCTCCTCGAAGCGTCGCCAGGCGACCCCGACGACGCGCGAGCCCTCGACGACGAGCTGCATCGCGCCGGTCTCGAAGCGGATCTCGACACCGAGCTCTACGGCACGCTTCTCCAGGAGCCCGGTGACGAGGGCCGCGCCCTGGGTGTCACCGGGGACGGGGACCTTGTGCCCGCGTGGTGCCGGCTTCGCGTGCTCCTTGTAGGGCCACACCTTCTCGTTGCCGGTGTACATCAGCCCCTCGGTGCCCGGCTGGATGACGGCCTTCTCCGGGTAGTACGACCGCTCGAACTCGAAGCCCAGCGCCTCCAGCCAGTCACAGTGCTCGACGCTGCCCTCGCAGTAGTCGCGGATCTGGTCCGGCTCGGGGTGCGGGGTGACCTGCATGAGGTACGTGAACATCTCCTCAGCGGAGTCCTCGTGCCCGGTCGCGCGTTGTACGACGGTCCCGCCGCCGAGGTAGAAGTGCCCGCCGGCCATGGCACTGGTGCCCCCTGCGACGGCGGCGCGTTCGAGGACGAGGGTGCGGGCGCCGGCAGCAGCTGCCTCGACCGCGGCGCAGCCCCCGGCGATGCCGAACCCGATGACGAGGACGTCCACCTCGTCACTCCACTCGGTGACGTCCGAGGCGGCGACCGTGGCGGGGATCTCGGTGCTCATGGCCGCGAACCTATCAAGCGCTTGGTTCGCTGGGGAGTCTGCGACAGCTGTCTTTACAACTGTCCAACCGTCTGCGTACCGTCGGCTCGTGTGGCGCACGCCACACCGTTCTGGGGCAAAAGGGGACACCGTGGGTCGTCGAGGTGCTGCGGTCGTACCGCTGCTCCTCGTGCTGGCCCTCCCCGGCTGCGGGCTGCGGGTGGATAGCGACACCCGGCAGGCGCTGCTGCGCAACCAGCTCGGCCAGCCGACCAGCGGCGCGGCCGCGACCGGCGGGACCACCGGCTCCGGCACCACGGGCAGCACCGGCACCGGCGGTACGGGGGGAAGCGGGACGGGCACGACCGGTGCCCTGACCGAGGGGACCACGGGCTCGACGAGCGGGACGACGGGGTCGACGAGCACGAGCGGGAGCGGCGCGACGCCACCCCCGGGCGGCAACGGCGGCGCGACGGATGTCGGCGTCACGGCGACGACGCTGACGGTCGGGACGATCGCTGACCAGAGCGGCCCGCGACCCGGCCTGTTCAACGGCACCATCGCGGGGGCCCGCGCCTACTTCGCGTACGTCAACAGCCAAGGCGGGGTCTACGGCCGGCGGCTGCAGACGAGCGTCGGCGACTCCGGCACCGCCTGCAACCAGACGGCGGACGCCCACAAGGCGCTGATCAACAAGGTCTTCGCC
>JBHEMB010000372.1:0-6257 GCA_046262855.1 Mycobacteriales bacterium
GGGGACGAGCACGTTGAGCAGGCCGTCGCCGCGCCCGGAGCAGAAGTCGGTGACCTCTCGTGTCACGTCCGTGACGAGCCGCGAGCCCGTGCGGAGTGACAGCTCGGCGTGGAGCACGTCAGCTGCGGAGGTAGTCGTCGAAGGAGGAGCCGGTCAGGCGCTCGTAGGCCTCGACGTACTTCGCCCGGGTCTTCTCGACCACCTCGTCCGGCAGCTCCGGACCGGGCGGCGTCTTGTCCCAGCCCGAGGACGTGAGCCAGTCCCGGACGTACTGCTTGTCGTACGACGGCTGCGGACGGCCGGGGGCCCACTGCGCGGCCGGCCAGAAGCGCGAGGAGTCCGGGGTCAGCACCTCGTCGCCGAGCACCAGCTCCGAGGACCGCAGCCCGAGCTCGACCTTGGTGTCGGCCAGCAGAATCCCTGCACGGGAAGCGATCTCGCTGCCGCGACGGTAGACCCGCAGCGTCACCTCCCGCAGCTCGTCCGCGAGCTCCTTGCCCACCTGTGCCACCACCTCGTCGAACGTCATCGGCAGGTCGTGATCACCCACCGGCGCCTTGGTCGTCGGTGTGAAGATCGGCTCGGGCAGCCGCGAGCCCTCGACGAGCCCGCTGGGCAGCGCGACCCCGCTCACCACTCCCGTTGCCTGGTAGTCCTTCAGACCGCCGCCCGTCAGGTACCCCCTGGCCACGCACTCGACGGCCACCATCTCGAGGCGGTTGACCAGCACTGCGCGGCCCTGCACCGACGGGTACCCGAGCGCCCGCATGTCCGAGCTCACCACGTGGTTGGGCACGACGTCAGCCAGCTGCTCGAACCACCACAGCGACAGGCCGGTCAGGACCGCGCCCTTGTCCGGGATAGGCGTCGGCAGGATCACGTCGAAGGCCGACATCCGGTCACTGGCCACCAGCAGCAGCTGGTCATCGCCGACGGCGTACAGGTCACGGACCTTGCCGGAGTGCAGGAGAGGGAGGGGCAGCGTCACAGCATCAGTGTGTCAGGCCACCCACGAGCACCAGCGCCTCAACGGCCGGCACGGCACAGGCCGCCAGCACCCAGCTGCCCCTGCGGACGAGGGTCGCGGCGAGGGCCGGTCCGGCGAGCAACAGGACGGCCGCGAGCGCGAACAGCAGCCCGCCGCCGAGGTGGTCAGGGTCGCCGCTGCACTCGATGAAGCAGTCCGACCAGACGATGGCGGCGACGAACGCCGCGACAGCCGCCGCCGGAGGGCCGACGACCGAGGCCAGCACGGTCAGCACCTTGCCCACGGTCTCGCGAGTGGAGGACGGCGGTTGGGGTGGTCCGTACGTCAGCAGGACCGGTGCGTTGGAGTAGTAGTCGTTCATGGCCTGAGGGTCCCGACCAGCGGGCCTCGGCGCCTGAGGAGGACTACCTACACACCCGGACCCGCCTTCTCGCAACGGTTGCTGGTGGCAGCGCGAGGAGCAGCCCGCGATTGGCCTATGAGCCGACCCAGGTCGACGCTCGCCCCTAGACACGCAGCCAAGCTCCTGCCGAACCACCGTCCTGCGGTACTCAACCCGCGAATATCAGTCTGACCGCGCGTCGCCAACGACACGCTCACCAGCAACCCCGCGAGAAAGCGAGAGGCGCCGCTGAGCCTCACGACTCAGCGGCGCCTCACCCTGCCCATTGACAAACGGACCTACATATCAGGCCAGCGCCGCCAGCCGCTCGAAGACAGGGGCCAGCCGCTCGAGGTACCGCTCGGGTCGGCAGACCTCGTCCAGCCGGGCCTCGTCCAGGTCCTTGCCGGCGGCCTTCGCCTGGGCGGTCAGGGTCTCGCGGAACGGCGTACCCGTCTCCCAGGTCTCCATCGCGGCGGCCTGCACGAACGCGTAGGCGTCCTCCCGCGACAGCCCGCCCTCGACCAGCTCCAGCAGCACGGTGCTCGTGTAGATGAGCCCCCCGGAGCTCTCGAGGTTGGCGCGCATCCGGTCGGTGTCGACGACGAGCCCGGTGACGAGCCGGTGGGTCAGGTGCAACAGGTAGTCGGTCGCGATGGAGGCGTCCGGCAGGCAGACGCGCTCGGTCGAGGAGTGGCTGATGTCGCGCTCATGCCAGAGAGGGATGCCCTCCATGACAGGTACGACGGCAGCGCGCACGATCCGGGCCATGCCGGCGATCCGCTCGCTGGCGATGGGGTTCTTCTTGTGGGGCATCGCGGAGGAGCCCTTCTGCCCCTTGCCGAACGGCTCCCAGAGCTCTCGCACCTCGGTCCGCTGGCCGTGCCGCACCTCAAGGGCGAACGCCTCGCACACGGTGGCCATCACCGCCAGGCAGGACACCCACTCGCTGATGCCGTCGCGGATGACCACCTGCGTGGCCGCCGGGGCGGGCACGAGTCCCAGGCGCTTCGCGACCTCGCTCTCGACGGCCGGGTCGATGTTGGAGTACGTCCCGACGGCACCGGAGATCTTGGCGACCGCGACGGCCTCGCGGGAGCGCCTGAGCCGGTCCCGGCTGCGCGCCATCGCGAAGGCGAGGTCGGCGACCCGGTGGCCGAAGGTGGTCGGCTCCGCGTGGATGCCATGCGTGCGGCCGACCTTCACGGAGTCCTTGTGCTCCAGGCCGAGATCCCGCATCGCAGCGACGAGCCGGTCGGCCTTCTCGAGCAGGATGTCGGTGGCTTCGATGAGCTGCAGTGCGAGTGCGGTGTCGAGCAGGTCGGAGCTGGTCATGCCGAAGTGGACGTAGGCAGCCGCCTCGCGGGGCGAGGTGTTGTCGGCCCAGGCCGACAGGAAGGCGATCACGTCGTGCTGGGTCACGGCCTCGATCTCCGCGACGGCCTCCGGGGTCGGCGGCGCTGCCCGCCGTACCGGCTCGACCGAGTCAGCCGGGACGGTGCCCGCCTCTGCGTGGACCTCCAGGACGAGCGTCTCGACCTGGCACCACAGCTCGTACTTGTGTGCCTCGCTCCAGACCCGCCCCATCTCGGGAAGGGTGTACCGCTCGATCACTGGCGCGTCGCCTCTCGGGTCACAACCGGGCTGCCTTCTCGAAGTCGTCCTTGAACTGCCAGATCGCCTGCCGCAGCGCAGGATCGCCCACGGCCAGCACCTGGACGGCGAGCACGGCCGCGTTGAGGGCGTTGTCGATGCCGACCGCAGCGACCGGGACACCGGAGGGCAGCTGGGTCAGGCCGAGCAGGGCGTCTTGGCCGTCCTGGGTGCCGGCCGAGAGGGGGACACCGATGACGGGACACGCGACGTGCGCCGCGATGATGCCGGCCAGCGCGGCGGAGCCTGCGGAGCCCGCGACGACGACCTCGATGCCGCGCGCCTCGAGCTCGCTCATCCAGGCGGACAGGGCTCGCGGCGAGCGGTGCGGCGACAGGCAGGCCTCGTCGTACGGCACGCCGAAGCGCGCAAGCAGCGCACCGGCCTGGGCCATCGCGTCGTGCTCCGCCGGGCTGCTGTAGATGACCGCCACGCGCGGTGTCGTCACTGGTCGCTCCCTCGAGTCGGTACCGAGATCTCACCACGGACGGCGCGGGCTGCAATGTCCGAGCGGCTGAAGCCGCCGCGCAACGTGACCTGTTCCACACCCTGGTAGGCCTTGTCCCGCGCGTCCGGCAGCGAGATGCCGACCGAGGTGACCGAGAGCACGCGGCCGCCGGCACTCACGAGCCGGCCCTCGTCGAGCCGGGTCCCCGCGTGCAGGACCTCGACGCCGTCCGGGAGCTGGCCGAGCTCAATCGTGTCGCCCGCCGCCGGCGTACCGGGGTAGCCCTCTGCCGCCACCACGACCGTGACGCTGGCATCCGACTTCCACTGCAGCTCGGTGCCGGCCAGCTGACCGGTCGCGGCCTTCAGGAGCACGTCACCCAGCGGGCTGTCGAGCAGGGCCAGGACGGACTGCGTCTCGGGATCGCCGAAGCGGCAGTTGAACTCGACGACCTGCGGACCCTGCGACGTCATCGCCAGGCCGGCGTAGAGCAGCCCGCTGAACCGGATGCCACGGTGGGCCATCTCGTCGACGACCGGCTGCAGCACGAGGTCCAGCACCTGGTCGACGGTGCCGCTCGGGAGCCACGGCAGCGGTGCGTAGGCCCCCATGCCGCCCGTGTTCGGTCCGGTGTCGTCGTCACCGACGCGCTTGTGGTCCTGGGCCGGCAGAATCGGCAGCACCGTGGTCCCGTCGGTGATCGCGAACAGCGACACCTCCGGCCCGTCGAGGAAGTCCTCGACGATCACCCGGGCGCCCGCGGTCGACAACGCGTCGCGGGCGAAGTTCTCCGCGGCCAGCACGTCCTCGGTGACGAGCACGCCCTTACCTGCGGCGAGACCGTCGGCCTTCACGACGTACGGCGGCACGCGCGTGCCCAGCGCGGCAACTGCCTGCTCCGCCGTGTCACAGGCGTCGGAGGCCGCGGTCGGTACGCCAGCGGCCGCCATCACGTCCTTGGCGAACGACTTGGAGCCTTCGAGCTGCGCGGCCGCCGCAGACGGCCCGAAGACCGGGATCCCCTTGTCCCGCACGGCATCCGCGACCCCGGCCACGAGCGGCGCCTCCGGGCCGACGACCACCAGGTCGAAGCCCTGAGCCAGGTCCGCAACAGCACCCGGGTCCAGCTGGTCGACAGGCAGCTGCTCGGCGATCTGCGCCGTACCCGGGTTGCCGGGGGCGAGGGCCAGCGAGGTGACCGACGGGTCGCGGGACAGGGCGAGCGCCAGCGCGTGCTCACGCCCGCCGGAGCCGATGACGAGGACCTTCACAGCGGCCACGCTACCGAGGGTGCATGATCCGCTTCGTGGAGAGCGTGATCCTGCTCGAGGTGCCAGAGGCAGAGGCGCTGGTCCGGGAGCTCCGCCTCGAGGGCGACCCCTCCGCCGCGCTGGGCGTGCCCGCGCACGTGACGCTGCTCTACCCGTTCGTCGCAGAGCCGGACGAGGGGGTCGTCGAGGAGCTGCGCTTCTTCTTCGCAGGCGTCGACGGCTTCCCCGTGGAGTTCTCCTCGGTCGGCGAGTTCCCCGAGGTCGTGTACCTCGCACCCGACCAGCCGGACGTCGTCAGTGGCCTCATCGGTGCCCTGGCGCGCCGCTGGCCCGCGTACCCGCCGTTCGGCGGCGCCTTCGACGAGGTCGTGCCGCACCTGACCGTGGTCAACACCCCGGACTCCGCGCTGCGGGCGCGTGCCCGCGCAGCCGTCGAGCCCGGGCTGCCGGTGCGCTCGGTGGCACGGGAGGCCTCGCTGTGGGTTCGCAGGGAGGGCTCGCCCTGGTACCGGCTGGCCCGCTTCCCGCTCGGGCCGGTCGAGCCGTAGCCACGTCCCTCGTGGGTGCGCGCAAGGCCGCGCGACGCCTGAGCCGCCGAGTGTGACGGGTGAGGCCGGTGGAACGGGCTGGCCGTCCCTCGCGTCACGGGCGCACCACTCGGCATCCCTGGCGTCGGAATCCGGGTGACAACGTGCGCGGGTAGCCGCACCCTGCTGGTCATGAGCAGCGCACTGGTCGGCTTCGGGCTCGGGTTCCTCGTGGCCCTGCAGCTCGGGCCGATGTCGCTGTTCCTCGTGCGTTCCACGCTCCGGGCCGGGCTCCTCACCGGCCTGGGCGTGGGCGCCGGGATCGCGGTGATCGACGCCCTGTACGCCGCCGCGGGCGCTGCGGGTGCCGCCCCGCTGCTGCTCGTCGACCCCGTCCGGGTGGTTCTCGGCGTGGTGGGCGCCGGCGTCATCCTCTGGCTCGGCGTCAAGACGCTGTGGGCGGCGTGGCAGGTCCGGGCCGGCCTCGACGGCGACGCGGCCGACTCACCGCGCAGGGCCTTCCGGACGTCGCTCGGGGCCACCGCCAGCAACCCCGCGACCATCGTGAGCTGGGCGGCCATCTTCTCGGCCGCGTCACCGGGCCAGCAGGCTGTCCCGCTCGTCCTCGGCGTGGGGATCGGTTCGCTCGCCTGGGTCTCGACCCTCGCAGCGGCCACTGCCGCCGTACGCCGGGCCGTTGGGGTGCGATCCATGAGGATCGCCGACGGCATCGCCGGTCTCGGGCTGCTCGGCTTTGGCGGCGCCCTCGGCTGGCGCACCCTCACCGACCCTTGACCTGCCCACCCGCAACGTCCTCGCAGGTGCTCCGAAAGCCAGGCGCAGCAGGTATGACGCAAGGGGTGCAGGGGGTCAGAGGAGGGGGCGGAGCTCCAGGGTCTGCTCGCGGTCGGGGCCGACGCCGACGCTGGAGAAGGGCGCGCCGGACATCTCCTCGAGGGCACGGATGTAGAGCTGCGCGTTCTTCGGC
>JBHEMB010000373.1:0-6975 GCA_046262855.1 Mycobacteriales bacterium
ACATGGGCTGGATGCACGACACGCTGGACTACATCGAGAACGACCCCATCCACCGCCAGTACCACCACGGGCAGATGACGTTCTCGATGGTCTACGCCTACTCCGAGAACTACCTGCTCCCGATCAGCCATGACGAGGTCGTGCACGGCAAGGGCTCGCTGCTCCGCAAGATGCCCGGCGACCGGTGGCAGCAGCTCGCGAACCTGCGCGCCTACCTGGGTTTCATGTGGGCCCATCCCGGCAAGCAGCTGCTGTTCATGGGCAGCGAGTTCGCCCAGGAGTCGGAGTGGAGCGAGTCCCGGTCGCTCGACTGGTGGCTGCTGGACAACGCGGACCACCGCGGCGTGGCGCTGCTGGTCAAGGAGCTCAACGACGTCTATCGCGGGACGCCGGCGCTCTGGTCGCAGGACACCGACGCCGCCGGTTTCTCCTGGATCGACGCGAACGACGCCACGGGCAACGTCTTCTCGTTCCTGCGGTTCGGCACCGACGGCTCAGCCGTGGCCTGCATCTCGAACTTCGCGGGAATGCCGCACGAGGGCTACCGCATCGGGCTGCCGTGGGCGGGCCAGTGGCGCGAGGCCCTCAACACCGATGCGGAGGTCTATCACGGCTCGGGCGTCGGCAACCTCGGTGCGGTCACGGCCACCGAGGAGGGCTGGCACGGTCAACCCGCGTCGGCCACGCTGCGGGTCCCACCGCTGGCGACCATCTGGCTGACCAGCCCCCGGCGCCGCTGAGGTCGGCCGGGCCAGCTCAGACCGGCGCGGTGGAACCGCCTAGCGGCATCGGGTCCATGCCGAGCTTGCGGTGGTCCCAGGAGCGGATCCGCTCCACGTCCAGCCGTACGGCGACCCGCTTGTTGAGCATCACCTCGACGAACGGCCGCACCTGCTCGGAGTACGGCCCGGTGTAGCGCTCCCAGATGCTGACGCCGACGGCCCAGAGCGCATCCGGGTCGTCGACGACGACGGCCTGCCCTTCCAGCGAGACGCCACGCAAGGTGTCGTAGGTCAGCCCGTCCTCGAGGAGCACCGTGGCCCGGGGGTCGCGCCGAAGGTTGACGGTCTTCTGCGCCTTGGCCTTCGTCTCGAACCAGAGCTGACCGTCGATGACGGCGTACCACATGGCCACCACATGAGGGTGTCCGGTGGCGCCGATCGTCGCGAGGTTCGCGGTGCGCTGGCTCTCGATGAACGCCTTGATCTCCTGGGGAGTCATCTCGATCTTGGACCGCTGGTTCACACCCATGTCAGGCACCGTAACAGGAACACGTTCCTACTCGAGAAGCCCCAGCTGCGCTGCTCGGGCGGCTGCTTCCGCCCGACCCGAGACCTGCAGCTTGGCGAGGATCCGCGACACGTGGACCGACGCGGTCTTCTCGCTCATGAACAGCTGGGTGCCGATCTGCCGGTTGCTGCTGCCCGCGGCCACGAGCCGCAGGACCTCCAGCTCACGGGGCGTCAGGACGGTCACCGGCTCGACTCGGACGCCGATGTCGAGCCGAGCGCACCTTGCAAGGTCGACGACGGCGGCCCGGAACGGCCTGGTACCCAGGGCGTCTGCCACCTCCAGGGCTTCCCTCAGCTCCACCGCCGCGCGCTCCCGGGCGCCACTCTCCACCAGCGCCTCGGCCAGCCGCCACCGGGCGCGCGCCTCTTCGTACGGGTAGCCGTACCCGAACGCCTCGACGACCGCTTCCCAGAGCTCCACGTCGGGGACGCCCGCCGCGCGCCGGGCCTCGGCGGTGCACCGCAGCAGCCAGGCGCGGCCCTCAGGCCCGAGCACGCCCCCGCGCGGCCGGCCGCGGACCGCGGTCTCCTGGGCGAGCTGCTCCCAGCGCTGCGCTCGGTCGACGTGCCGCTGCGCGGTCTCCAGGTCGCGCCGCAGCCTGGCGTGCTGCGCGAGGTCGGCCTCCGCCGCGATGCCCATGGCCGCCAGCCAGATGCCGCCGAGCGACCAGTCGCCCCAGCGCTCCGCGATCCGCGCTGTGCCGTACTCCGCAAGCTCGGACGCGGCCTGCAGGTCGCCCTGCATCCGCAGCGCGTCCGAGCCTGTCCCGCTCGCGACCAGCCACGCGAGGGGGTCGAGCTTCTCCGACTCGGTGATGGTCCGCGCGACGCCGATCGCGCCGTCGTCGCCGCGCGCCACTGCGGCGTACAGGCCGATGCCGGCGAGGCTCTCCCCGGCAGGTCCGCCCTTGACGGCGGCCGTGACGACCGCAGTCGAACCGGCCAGGTCCCCCCGGGTGTAGCGGACGACGGCCAGCAGGCCCTGCACGCTGTAGCCGTACGGGCTCCAGGCCAGCCCGATCTCGACGGCTCGTCGGACGGCGGCCAGAGCAGCCTCCTCGGCGGCCTCGAGGTCAGCCGCGTAGAAGCTGTTCGCCGCCACGTTGTAGGAGGCACGCAGCTCCTGCGCAAGGTGTCCTGAGGCCACCGCCAGGTCGCGGGCCTGCCGGAACAGCGCGATGGCCCTGGGCCGGTCGCCGGAGCCCTCGGCGAGCACCCCCTGCGTCACGAGCGCATCGGCCTGCACATCGGTCAGGCCGGCCTCGACCGCTGCGTCGTAGGCGATCTGAGCCGCGGCCGCGGCGTCGGCGTCACGCTCGAGCTCATGCAGCACGGCCTGCGCGAACTGGGACTGGGCGCGCGCGATCCGCGTGACGTCACCGGACCGCTCGGCGAGCTGGACCGCAACGGCCGCCTGCTCGATCGCCTCCTGCTCGCGGTCGCCCTCGAGCAGGTGTGCGGCGAGGCCGCGGTGAGCGTCGGCCTGCAGGGCGTCGTCGAGCACGGCGGAGAGCTCCGCCGACTGCCGGGCCAGGGCGATGGCTCTGCCCCAGTCGCCGGCGAGACCGGCGCTCTCCGCGGTGTCGAGCAGCAACCGCGCCCGCTCCTCGACGCCGACCGCTACGACGGGCGCAGCCGCCAGTGCCAGCGCGTGCTCGCGGTACGCGAGCGCCTCGTGCGGTGCGCCGTCTGCCATGGCCGCGGTGGCGGCCTGCAGGTAGTCGGTGTAGGCCCCGACCAGGTCACCGCTGCGCTGCTTGTGATGGGCGAGCTCGCCCGGAGCGCCGTCCACGGACTCGAGGACCTGCGCGAGCACGGCGTGCAGGCGCACCCGCTCACCGGGAAGCAGGTCGTCGTACACGGTCTCCTGCATCAGGGCATGCCGGAACGAGAAGGACGTCTCGTGCACGACGCTCAGGACGTGCGCCGCGACCGCCTCGCGCAGCGCTGCGTCGGTCTCGAGGCCGGTCGCCGCCCCTGCGGCGGCGAGCAGGGTGTGGTCGACGCGACGACCGGCGACCGCCGCGAGGCGCACGAGAGCAAGGGTCTCCGGAGCGAGCCGTTCGACCCGCGCCAGCAGCACCTCAGACAACCGGGTCGGGAGGTCCTCGCCGGTGTCGACGGCAGCGAGCGCGAGCTCCTCTGCGAAGTAGGCATTGCCCTCGGCCCGCCGTACGACCGCGGCCAGCACGTCCGGCGCGAGGTCCACCAGGGCCGCCAGATGACGAGCTACCGCGTCGTCGTCGAGCGGCCGCAGCTGCACGTGATCGACGCCGGCGAGCCGACCGAGCTCGGCGACCAGCGGCACCAGCGGGTGCCGCCGGTGCAGGTCGTCGGCACGGTACGACGCCAGCAGGGCGACCCGCTCGTCGCGCAGCCGGGTCACGAGGAAACGCAGCAGCTCGCGGCTCGAGGCGTCGGCCCAGTGCAGGTCCTCCAGGACCAGCAGGACGGGTGCCACCTCACCGGCCGCCCGCAGCGCGGCGACGACCGCCTCGAACAGCTGCAGGCGGACCAGCTCACCACCCTGCGCCGCCGCACCGGGGAGCAGCGGTCCCAGTCCGGGCACGTCGACGGCCGCGGGCAGCTGTCGAGCGAGGTCCGCGAAGGCCTCGACGAAGGGCAGGTAGGGCAGGCCGACGTCGCCGAGGTCGACGCAGCCGCCCCGCAGCACGGTCGACTCCGCAGGGGCTTCGGCGACGACCTGCGCCAGCAGCCGGGTCTTGCCGACCCCCGCGTCACCGCCGAGCAGCACAACAGCCGGCCGCCCCTCGCGAGAGGCGGTGACGGCGTCCAGCAGGCGCTGGAGCTCGTCGTCGCGTCCCACGAGGGGCGGCCGGTCATCGGTGCTGAACGTCGCGGCCACGTCTGGCATCGTGCCAGCAGCAGCCGTCAGGACACTGCTCATCTCAGACTCCCGCGTCGGCGGTCACCTCAGGAGCTGTGCCGCGTCAGCCGCCACAGCAGCCGGCGCCGCTCGCGGTCCGCCGTCACCCCGTGCTGCTCCCGCTGCGCCCGCTCCCGCAGCGCCGCCTGCCGCTGGTGCATCTGCACCTCGTGGAACGCCGAGCCCATCTCGCTCATCATCGCTGTCCTCCTGCCGCCGCCGGTGTCTCCGGCTGCAGGAATGACGTTCGTGCGAAGGGGTGCCCCCCGGCATCGGGCGGTCGGGCAGGTTCTCACCCGCAGCAGGTAAGGCCGCGGGGTAAGGGGCCTTAGTAGAGAGCGTTCGCGAGCGCCCGGCGACCCACCACGATGCGCTCGTCCTCCGGGTCGAGCACACTGAACAGCTCCAGGAGGTGGTTGCGAGCGCGGTCGCGCTCCTCACCGCTCGAGCGCTTCACGAAGGCGACGAGTCGGTCGATCGCGGGCTGGATCTCCGCGGCGAGCACCTCGACGTCGGCCGCACGGGTCTGTGCCTCGACGTCGTCCGGGGCGGCTGCCGCCGTCGCCAGGACCTGCTGGGGGTCGAGGGAGCCGGCCCGCTCCAGCAGCGACGCCCAGGCCTTGCCGAGGACCGCCTCGGGATGCGCGGGCTTGCGGGCGAGCAACGCGTCGTACTGGGCGATGGCCGCCGCGTAGTCCTCCCGGCCGAGGGCGTCCTCAGCGGCGTACAGCTCGGGATCGACGGGCGCGGGCGCTTCGGGAGCGTCTGGCGCTTCGCCGTTCCCGCCGGGCAGACCCGCCTGCTGCGCTGCCTGGAGCACCTGCTCCAGGAACTGCCGCAGCTGCGCCTCCGGCAGTGCGCCCTGGAAGCCGGGCACGAGCCGGCCACCCAGCGCGAGGAAGACCGTGGGGATGGACTGGATCTGCAGCTGCGCAGAGATCGCCTGGTTGGCGTCCACGTCGACCTTCGCCAGCTCCCACGAGCCGGCGCCCTCCTCGGCCAGTCGCTCGAGGATCGGGCTCAGCTGCTTGCACGGACCGCACCAGTCTGCCCAGAAGTCGATGAGCACGGGCACCTGGAGCGAGCGGCGGAGGACCTTGTCCTCGAAGTCCGCCTCAGTGACGTCGTAGACGTACGGGCTGGTGCTCGTGCTGGCGGGGGCCGCCGCGGCGGCCGGTTTGGCCAGCCTCGACAGGTCGACGGCTCCGGCGATGTTGAGGTCGGTGGGACGGCGCTGCATGTTCCTAGTCAACAGCACCCCGGGCCGGGGTCTTCCGGCCCGGGGTGGCTGTCAGGCGCTGATGACTACGCCGGCGGCAGGCACTGGTCGACCGTCTGCGCGGTGCCGTTGAGGTTGATGTCGGCGTGGACGCAGACACCTGCGGCGTTCGCGGGGGTGGCAAGGGCGGCAGCGCTGGCGAGCAGCAGAGCAGTGATGGCGAGAACGCGCTTCACAGTTCCTCCGTTGAGGGGGTTGCGCCGGGCCGGTCTGACCCGGTCGTCCTGTGAAACGCGGCTGAATCACTTTCCTCGCGCAGGCAGAGCTCCGTCCCAGCTGGGGTCCGACGCGTGGCATGCCCAGCGTCAGAGGCGCTTCTCCAGTGACGCCACCTTGGAGCTGAGCGCGCCGGACACGCCCTCGCGCAAGTCGGCCTTGAGCACGAGCGACACCCGGGGCGAGACGGCGGCGACCGCCATGGTGGCGGCCTTCACGACTGCCATGACCTCGTCCCACTCGCCCTCGACGTTGGTGAACATCGCGTTGGTCTCGTTGGGGAGCCCGGACTCGCGGACGACCCGAACGGCGGCAGCGACGGCTTCGGCGTAGGAGCCGTCCGGATCGGGGGACGCCGGCGCCACAGAGAACGCCACGGTCAGGCTCACGGAACCCTCCGCACGACGAAGTGCGCGAACGGCGACCCGATCGTCAGCACCAGCAGCGTCTTCCGTCCCGACCAGCCGATCCGGTCGCGCTGGCTCAGCACCAGGTAGACCAGGCCCAGGAACAGCGCGCCGTGGATCGGGCCCATCACCGGGACGGCGTTGAACGACGTCGTGCGCTTCAGCACCGAGCACACCAGCAGGATCCCGAAGGACACCGTCTCGACGAGAGCGACGAGACGGAGCGCGCGCAGCTGCACGGGCTCGAGCACAGCGGTGGTCATCAGCTCTCCAGCTCGAGGTCGAGGGACTCAGGCGTCAAGGTCGGCCACCAGCTCGTCGGCGGCGGCATAGGGGTCGAGCTCGCCCGCGACGACGCGTGCCGCCAGCGCGTCGAGGGAGCCGTTGCGCAGGTCGACGCGCAGAGACGTCAGGGCGATCGCCTCCACCTCGTCGGAGGCGCGCTTGATCCGGCGCTGCTCGAGCCGCCCGGACGAGGCGAGCCAGTCCCCGTGCTTCTCGATCTCGTCGACGACCTCGTCCGCGCCCTCGCCCTTCGAGGCGATGGTCTTCACGATCGGCACGCGCCATCCGTCGTCGGTACGGCGGTCGCCGAGCGAGAGCATGTAGCGGATGTCGCGTACGACGGTGTCGGCGCCGTCGCGGTCGGCCTTGTTGACCACGAAGACGTCTGCCACCTCGAGGATGCCTGCCTTGGCCGCCTGGATGCCGTCGCCCATCCCGGGCGCCAGCAGCACGAGCGTCGTGTCAGCGAGCGAGGCGATCTCCACCTCTGCCTGGCCGACGCCGACCGTTTCCACCAGCACGACGTCGCAACCCGCGGCGGAGAGCACGCGCAACGCCTGAGGCGTCGCCCAGGAGAGCCCGCCGAGGTGGCCGCGGGATGCCATGGAG
>JBHEMB010000374.1:0-3410 GCA_046262855.1 Mycobacteriales bacterium
GCTCCTCGACCTCGGCGCCGCAGATCTGATGAGAGCTGGAGACAACGCATGAGTTCCACCCGCAAAGCCAAGGCGGTCGGCCAGGTAGCCCTCGTAGGCGCCGGCACCGGTGACCCCGGTCTGCTCGCCCAACGTGCTGCCGAGCTGCTCACGACGGCCGATCTCGTCGTTGCCGACGAGCGCATCGCCCCGGAGATCCTGATGCTCGCCGGGGAGCACACCGACGTCCAGGTCGTCGACTCGGCGGAGCCGCAGGGTGCTGCGCTGGTGGCCGCGGCGAAGATCGGCCAAACCGTCGTGCGGCTGTACCCGGGCGACCCCTTCCTGGTCCCCGACGGGGTCAAGGACGCCGAAGCGGTGGTGAAGGGCAAGCAGCGGCTGGAGATCGTGCCGGGTCTGCCCGCGCCCGTCGCCGTACCCGCTTTCGCCGGTGTGCCCGTCGGCATGCCGCGCACGATCGCGCGCGTCGAGGACGGCCTCGACTGGGCCGGGATCGCCTCTGCCCCAGGCACTCTCGTGCTCATGGCGCAAGTCGCCGAGGTCGCCAAGTCAGCGGCTGCCCTGATCGAGCACGGCCGCAAGTCGGACAGTCCCGTCTCGGTGACGGTGGGTGGCACGACCGCATCACAGCGCACCGTCGTCAGCACCCTGCACGACGTGGAGCGTGACATCGCCGAGCTCTCGGGCGAGGCGCTCGTCGTCGTCGGCGACGTCGTGAAGAAGGTCGAGAAGCTCGGCTGGTTCGAGCAGCGCGCGCTCTACGGCTGGAAGGTGCTGGTGCCGCGCACCCGCGACCAGGCCGGCGTGCTCAGCACGGCGCTGCGCAGCCACGGCGCGATCCCGGTCGAGGTGCCGACGATCGCCGTCGAGCCGCCCCGCACCCCCGCGCCGATGGAACGCGCCATCAAGGGGCTCGTGACCGGGCGCTACCTGTGGGTCGCGTTCACCAGCACGAACGCCGTAAAGGCCGTGCGGGAGAAGCTCGAGGAGTTCGGGCTCGACGCGAGGGCCTTCGCCGGGGTGAAGATCGCCGCCGTCGGGGACGCCACGGCGCAGGCCCTGATCGACTACGGCATCAAGCCGGAGCTCGTCCCGACGACGGAGCAGAGCTCCGAGGGGCTGCTGAGGGAGTGGGCCCCGTACGACGAGGTCTTCGACCCCATGGACCGGGTGTTCCTGCCGCGGGCGGACATCGCCACCGACACGCTGCTCGCCGGGCTGCGTGAGCTCGGCTGGCAGGTCGACGACGTCACGGCCTACCGGACGGTGCGCGCCGCGCCGCCGCCGGCCGAGACCCGCGAGGCCCTCAAGGGCGGCGGCTTCGATGCCGTGCTGTTCACGAGCTCCAGCACCGTGCGCAACCTCGTGGGCATCGCCGGGAAGCCGCACGACACCACGATCCTCGCCGCCATCGGGCCGCAGACGGTGAAGACCGCGGAGGAGCTCGGCCTGCGCGTCGACGTGATCGCGGCGAAGCCCGACGTGCTGAGCCTCGTCGAGGGCCTGGCCGAGCACGCGCTGCAGATGCGCGCCAACGGCGAGCTGCCGCCCTCGGTGCGTCGTCGCAAGCGGCCGGCCAAGAAGGCCACCCGCCGGTGACGCGGTCCGGCTCGCCGGAGCACCACGCGGCAGGCGCCTTCCCCGCCTCCCGCCCCCGGCGGCTGCGGCGTTCCGAGGCGCTCCGCCGACTGGTGGCGGACGTGCGGGTCGCCCCGGCCGACCTGGTGCTGCCCGTCTTCGTCAAGGAGGGCATCGCCGAGCCGGCGCCGATCTCGAGCATGCCGGGCGTCGTCCAGCACACCCGCGAGTCGCTGAAGAAGGCTGTCCGCGAGGCAGCCGAGGCGGGGGTCGGCGGTGTCATCCTGTTCGGCATCCCCGCCGAGAAGGACGACCGCGGCACCCAGGCGGATGCTCCCGAGGGCATCGTGCAGCTCGCCCTGGGCGACGTCGCGCGTGAGGTCGGGACGGACCTGGTCGTGATGAGCGACCTGTGCCTCGACGAGTACACCGACCACGGCCACTGCGGCCTGCTCACGGCGGACGGCACCGTCGACAACGACTCCACCTTGGACCGGTACGGCGAGATCGCGGTCGCCCAGGCCCGCGCGGGCACGCAGGTGGTGGCCCCGAGCGGCATGATGGACGGGCAGGTCGCGGCCATCCGCACCGCTCTCGACGCCGCCGGCTTCACCGAGTTGCCGATCCTCAGCTACTCCACCAAGTACGCGAGCGCCCACTACGGACCGTTTCGGGACGCCGCCGAGTGCGCGCCGCAGTTCGGGGACCGGTCGTCCTACCAGCAAGACCCCGCCCGGGCGGCCGAGGAGGGCGTCCGGGAGGCGCTGCTCGACGTCGCCGAGGGCGCCGACGCTGTCATGGTGAAGCCGGCACTGGCCTATCTCGACGTGGTCCGGGCCGTGAGCCAGGCGGTCGACGTCCCCGTCGCCGCCTACCAGGTGTCCGGCGAGTACGCCATGGTCGAGGCGGCGGCCGCGCACGGCTGGGTCGACCGGCAGCGGATCATCCTCGAGCAGCTTGTGGGGATCCGCCGAGCCGGCGCCTCGATGGTCCTGACCTACTGGGCGACCGAAGCGGCAGGCTGGCTGCGCTAGCGGTCGAGGCCGGGCAGGAGTGCAACGCTCAACGCCTGGTCGCTGCCGTCGCACGCGGGGCAGCTCGCGCCCCGCGGGTTCTGGGGAACCCTCTGCGTTGCAGTTCCGCCGGCTGTCAGGGACACCGTCGTGCGGGCCGGCTGCGCCGGCACAGGAAGGACTTGTCCCGAAAGCGTCGAATGTCCCCTAGGCTGGGCGGCCTTCCCAGCACGGCACGACCGAGAAGCACCAGCCTCGAGGGAGCAACATGTCGGCACGCGCGACGACGGCCATCGGAGTGGCGGGCCTCGGCCTGGCAGGCGTTCTGGCGGCGACGGTCATGGTCGCCGTAGGCGGCTCGGCCTCGGCCGCGGCGACCTGTGCGGCCACGGCCCCGACCCCGACAGCGAGCGGCAGCGCGACCGCGACGGCGACCGCGACGTCTACCGCGACCGCCACCGCGACCGCCACGGCCACGACGACCGCGACGGCCACCTCGACCGCGACCTCGACGGCCACGGCGACCGCCACGGCCACGGGGACCGCCACCGCCTCGCCCACGTCCAGCGGCATCCTGCCCATCGGGCTCGGCGACATCGTCCCGCTCGGCGACGGCCAGGACACGACGACCGGCACCCCCAGCGCGTCCGGCAGTCCCACCTCGACGAGCTCCCCCACCACCACGATCACCCTCTCGCCGCGCCGGATCGTGAAGGGCGACGCCGCCCGGATCACGGGCAAGGGCCTGCCCGGCTGCAAGGTCCAGGTGCTCGGCTACACCCGCCCGTCCAGGACGTACAGAGTCGTGCGCAGCGGGGT
>JBHEMB010000375.1:0-3752 GCA_046262855.1 Mycobacteriales bacterium
CTCCAGAGTTGCCGAGTCCACGGGGAGGGCCGTCATTCGTGCACCTGCGAACTCGATGAAGGCAGTGCCGTCGCTGTCAGTGCCGATCTCGAGGATGCAGGAGGCCCGATCGTCGAGATACAAGCCGAGGTGCGGCTCCAGATCGAGCGAGACGCCGGCCGCTGCTGTCCTGGGTGCAAGTCGCGCCCCGAGGACGACATCGGCCACCGAGCCGGCCAGGTCCAGGACGGGGGCCGAGCTCACGTTCGCCAGCACGATTACGCTGAACTGATGCTCGGGTAGCCGGAGGAACTGGGCCCGATAGCCACCCCAGGCGCCGCCGTGCTGGATCCGCTCACAGCCCCGATACGAGTCGCGGACGAGGCCGAAGGCATAGCTGATCCGGCTGCCGTCAGCCAGGGTCCCAGGAGTCGTCAGACGTTCCATGAAGGAGGGGCCGCCGGGGAGTGTGCACTCGGAGAACTGGCGATCCCACAGCGCGAGGTCCACGACGGTGGTGAAGGCTCCGCCGTCACCCACGACGTCGATCGTTGGCATGTCGACGCGGAAGCCCCCGTCCGGATGTGGGGCGTACGCCGTCGCCCGCCCTGGAACGACCTCCGAGGCGTCGTCGTGAAAGAAGGTCCGGGTCAGGCCTGCCGGCCCGAACAGACGGTTCTGGGCGGCGTCGCGCAACGACATCCCGCTCGCGGCACGGATCACCTCCGCCAACAGCAGGTATCCGGAGTTGCTGTAGGAGAAGCCGGTCCCGGGTGTGAAGTCCAGACTGCGCTGACGGCCGATCAGATCTATCAGCTCGTCTTCGGGGTAGTCGTTCGCCCATGCTCGGCCACTCATGCTCATGAGCACGAGGTAGTCCGGGATCCCGCCGGTGTGCTGGATCAGGTGTCGAACCGTCACGCCCACAAACGGGTCGCGTGGCAGTTGGGTCAGGTAGTGACACACGGAGGCGTCGAGGGCCAACGCCCCTGCATCTGCCAGGAGCAGTGCAGTGGCAGCCGTGAACTGCTTGCTTCCCGAGGCGATGTCGAACACCGTCTCTGGGGTGATCGCGACGTCGTGCTCGAGGTTCGCACTCCCGTATCCCTTGGCGAAGGCGAGCTCGCCGTCCTGAACGACACCGACAGCGCAGCCCGGCGCCCCGTCGTGGAAGCGCTCGGCGAAGACCTGGTCGACGTCGGCGTGCCAGCTCATGACGACGAGTCTGCCTCGCTCACCCGCCGGGCTACGCGGTTGCCCGAGTGCAGATAACTGACGCATCCGGCCGCATCCCTCATGAAGGTCAGCCGGGTCCATGGGCCTGCTCCGGGCTTCGCGTAGAAGACGTCCGGCTCGCCTGAGCGCAGCGGGACGGGCGGACGACGTGGCCCGGCCAGGGCGGCGAACTCCTCGGTGAAGGCGTGGGAAGCCCACAACTGGCCGTCGCGATCGGCGATGTGGACATCGACGCCGGCCCGTCGGAAGTGACCTGTGTAGTCGCTGGGGGCGTGCGCCGCTCCGTGCTCCGGCGGGACCGGCATTGACGGTACGACGACTCCGGCCACCTCAAGGGCGATCTCGCCGAGCGCGGCCTCACGGAAGGCGAGCCAGTCGCCGCCGTTGGTCAGCAGCGCGATGGCCACCCTCTGCTCGACCAAGATGCGCAGCGCCGCCGCTTGGCCGATGGTGCCCCCGTCGTGGGCCAGCACCTGATCGCCGTCCCATTCCTGAAGCCCCCAGCCCAACCCGACGCTGTGGGAGGTGCCCGGCACCCTGACCGTCGGCGTACGCATCGCGTCGACGGATGCCTCGGACAGCACGCGGGCGCCGTCTTGGGCAAACCCTCCGGAGAGGTGCATCCTCGCGAACGACACGACGTCGCGGGCCTGTGCCACGATCAGGCCGGACGGCCCACAGAACCGTGGCAGCCCCCAGACCGGCGTCACATGCTGCTCGTCACCTGACCCGACATGACCGACCGCTGCGCGGTGCAGCAGGGCCTCTTCCGGAAGCGTCACCGTGTGCTGCAAGCCCAGTGGCTCGATGATCCGCTCGCGGAGAGCGGACTCCCACGTCTTGCCGAGGACGGTCTGCACGATGAGGCCCGCAACGGCAAAGGCGGCGTTGGAGTAGGAGTACATCGCGCCGAGCGGATGCGCCAGCTCGCCTCCTCTGAGCAGGTCGGCGTAGCGCTGCAGGCAGTCGTCGCCTCGCCCGGTGTCGGGAAAGTGATCGCCAGGCAGGCCGGACGTGTGGTTCAGGAGATGCCGAACCGTAAGGCCGTTCGTCGTTGCCGGGTCAGGGGTCTCGAAGCTGGGCAGGATGTGTGCAACGTGGTCGTCCAGGTCGAGCCGGCCGTCGTCGACAAGCGTCAGGAGCAGCGAGGCTGTCCATGGCTTGGTGACCGAGCCGATCTGGAACAGTGTGTCCGGAGTCGCCTCAACTGCTGTGCGCTTGTTCGCGAGCCCGATCGCGCACTCATGGATCTCGTCGTCGACGAGCACCGCCAGGGCCGCCCCGGGGACCTGGTGCAGTCTGGCTAGTTCGGCGAGACGCACGCTCCACGCGTCGAGATCCGGACTTGCCGTCGCCAGAGCTCGCGGCCCAGTCATGCGATCTTGAGGGCAAGCCGTCCGGACCAGCGCAGTCCCAGCAGCGCCCCGGTGTTCCGATGCCGGACGAACCCCCCGGCCAGGTCGTCCCTGCCCTGATCCGTACGAGCGAAGCGCTCGTCCCTCATCATCCAGAGCTGGATCGGCTGCGGGGTGGGAATCGTGATGTCAGGTCGGTGCTCTCCGATCCAGGCGAGCAGTTCATCGCTCATGACGGTCAGGGCGGACAAGTGGTCGTCGACGACCGTGAAGTGCAGCGTCGTTCCCTGTCCGCGGTCATACACGCCCGCGTACTCTGCGAGCTCGGCGGCTGTCATGGCTACGCGTTGAGGCTGCTCCGCGGTCAGGCCCAGGTTTTCGTCGAACACGGCTGCCTGGATCTCACGCTGAAGCGCTGACACACCTGCTCCGATCGAATTCAGGGCCCAGGTGACGCCGAACCTCTCCTGGGGAAGCAACAGCAAGCGGGCCACTCCGCTGGGGGTGGCGCCGTCGTGGCCGAACGTTCGGGTGCCGCCGGTCTCGCCGAGGTGCCAGGTGATGCCCATGTGCTCCGCGTCGTACCTGAGGTCAGTGGACGGCCTCTGCATGAGGGCAAGGGTCTCCGAGCGCAGCACCGGCGTGCCGTCCGCGGCCGTGCCATCTCCTAGGTGGAACCGGCCGTACCTGATCATGTCTCGCGTTCCGCACACCAGCCCGCCGGCGGGCGCTGACGAGCGGGCCATCAACCAGTCACGGATCACCTGGGTCGGGCCGTCGTCGCGGCCCTTGTTGCCGTGGCCCACGGCGAAGCGGCGAGTCATGATCTCGTCGGGAGGGAAGAAGCTGTTGTGCATTCCGAGCGGAATGAGGACGAGCTCGCGAATCGCGCGTTCAAAGGGCTGTTCGGTCACTACCTCGATCAGCCTGCCGGCGACGTTCAGTGCCGCGTTGTTGTACGAGATCACCTCGCCCGGAGGGGTCAGCTGGTCAAGGGTCGCCAAGAACTCGACGAACCTCGCCAAGGCGTCGTCACCCGCCCCCTCCAAGCCCTGGTCCCCGACCCAGCCTGCGGTGTGGTTCAACAACTGCAGCACTGTTACCCGCTCGGCGGCTTCTTGGCTCTTGAGGCGGAGCTCGGGAAGGTATCTGCGCACCGGGGCATCCAGCTCGACCTTGCCC
>JBHEMB010000376.1:0-2964 GCA_046262855.1 Mycobacteriales bacterium
GCACCGTGAAGCAGGCGCTCACGACCGCGGCCGCACCGGACTGGCTGCGAGCGCTCGTGACCTCGGTCCCCGACGGCCGGGTCTACGACAACGTCGCCTAGGTCTGGTACGACCTCACCGGCCGCAAGGAGCAGCACCGCTTCTGAGTCAGCGTGGCGGGGGGATCCACAGGTAGGTTGCGCACGCCTACGCCTTTTGCTCGCGAAGAGTGTGGCACGGGCCGGGCTGCCCACCGTTCGCGAGCAAAAGGCGCAGGACCCGGGAGGGGTTCCTCCTACGGCAGTCGGTATCGGATGCCGCTGGCCCTAGCCGGCCCAGGTGACCAGGACGAGCTGGGTGTCCGCCACGGCCTGCAGCCGGACGAGTTCTCGAGCTCGCAGGCTGTCGCCGTCGACCAAGGTCGTGCCCTCAGCGGTGACCGAGCCGGTGGCGACGAAGACATGGCCGGTGACCTCGACCGATGAGCCGGCCGGCAGCCTGCCGGCGACGACGCGGGCCGCATCGACGCAGCCGATCTCAGCGAGCTCGGCGACGTCGAGCACGTCGTACGACTGTTCGGTGGACGTGCTCGTCAGCCAGGTCTGGACGAAACGCAGCTCACCGGGTCCGGCGTTTCGCTCGGCGTGGATGACGCCCGTGCCGCAACGCAGGACGGCGCACTGCCCGGCACTGACGGCGCGGGACGAGATGCCCTGGTGCGCAAGGGATCCGGTCACGACGTAGGTCACGATGACGAGGCCGGCATGAGGATGCTCGTCGAAGCCGGCGCCGGGAGCGAGCATCTCGTCGTTGACGGCGACGATCGGGCCGAACGAGACGTTGGACGGGTCGTAGTGGTGGCCGAACGAGAAGCTGTGGCGGGTTGTCGATCCCGGCCGCGTCGTCGTGAAGCGGTCGGCGGACCGCCGTACTTCCGTGGACACGTCAGCAGTGTGACGCACCACGTCAGAGCCGAGGCAGCACCGCGGACTCGATGAGCCGGAGCGACGACCAGGCCTCGTCGACCGGCAGGCCGCCCATCAGGGGGTGCAGCGAGACGAAGCCGGAGGCCTGGGCGACGAGCTGGTCCGGGGTGAGCACCCGGTACTGGCCGGAGGCCCGGAGGTCGTCGAGGGAGGCGTAACGCTGCCAGCCGGTGTCCTGACCAGCCTCCTCGGCCCAGCCGCCGTAGGCGTGCGACTCGTGCAGGGCCGCGGGACCGACGACCTCCCATGCCTTCTCCGGGTCGAGGGCAACGTGCAGGAAGCCGGTGTCTCCGCCGTACAGCTCTCCAGGGTCCTTCTGCCCCGCTGCGGCGCGGGCCTCGCGGAAGTGGTCCCAGCCGACCTGTCCGGAGGGCATGAAGCGCAGCCCGTGCCGGACCGCGCGGTCGGCGGCGGGCCGGGAGTTGCCACCGACCATCAGCAGCCGGCGGGCGGGGGTGGCCGGCGTCGGCGTGACCGTCACGGTGCGGCCGCGGAAGTCGAACGGCTCGCCGCTCCACGCGGCGAAGCAGGTCTCGATCGCCTCGTCGAGCAGCCTGCCGCGCTGCCGGATCGGCTTGTCGAACATCGCGAACTCGCTCGGCACGTAGCCGTTTCCGAGCACCACGGAGGCGCGACCGCCGGCGAGGTGGTCGAGCAGCGCGATGTCCTCGGCCAGCTTCAGGGCGTCGTAGAGCGGCGCGGGCACGACGCTGACGCTGATCGCGCAGCGGCGGGTGCGAGCCGCGACGGCGGCCGCCAGCATCAGCGCGGAGGGGTTGTACCCGTCCGGGCTGCCGTGGTGCTCGCTCACGATGATCACCGCGAAGCCGTGCTCGTCCGCCCACTGCGCCATCTCGAGGGCCGCCTGCACGCGCTCGGTCGTGCCCTCCCGCGAGGGGTTGCGCAGGTCGAACCTCATGCCCCAGATCACCACGGGGGCAGTCTGGTCCTTTGGGACCATCTTCGGGCGATCCGCCCCAGTTCTGGCGCGCCGTGACCGAGAATGGAGACATGGCGCGACGGACCGTGCAGGAACTCGAGCAGCACCCCAACCTCACGGAGATCGTGGAAGTCCTCGCTCACCTCGCGCACGTGGGGGACCGTGACCTCACCATCCTCGCCGAGACCTGGACCAACAACGGCATGATCGCGGTCGCCCGGGACCGCGCCCTGGCGCCGGACAGCCCGCTCGTCCTGGAGGTCCTCGCGGCCTTCGAGGCGGTCGCCGAGCTGTTCGAGGAAGACCTGGCCGGCGAGGCCGCGTACGTCACCGTCGACCCGTCCGTGACGGTCACCGCACTCAAGGCGGTCCGTGACGCCATCGCCGCCGTGTACGCAAGGCCGGTGCTGTCGAAGGCCGAGCACGCCGCCCTGATGGCCCCCTGGCGGGCGGCGTTCCCGGTCCCGCGGGTGGACGAGCCCGACCTCGGCCCTCAGGCAGACCAGGTCAAGGCGGTGCTTGCCGCGCTGCCGCGGCTGGCCGCCCGCTGCCACGACCCGGAGGGACAGGCAGTGTTCGCGGCTCTCGTGGACCTGTCCTACGTCGACGAGTCCGATCGCGCCGGCGCCCGCGACTCCGCGTTCCACGCCGCCGTCATGACCAGCCGCCGCCGGGTGTGGGCGCTCGTGCAGCGCTCCGGCGCCGAGGGGCTGTCCCGGCCCTGCTACTCGTGTGCGGCCACCAGCGACCCGCGCGAGGTGCGCCGGGTGCTGGAGCTGGTCTCCGACGCGGCCTGCGCGCTGCTCGTCGCCGACGCCGTCCCGGACGAGCTGCTCGCGCTGCTGACCCGTCCGGTCAGCCGGCTGGTGCCCCGGCAGCGACGCGCCTGATACAACGGAGGGATGGACGTCCTCGCTTACGCCTCCCTCTCCGCCAAGGCCCCGTTCGAGCGCATCACGGTGCAGCGTCGCGAGGTCGGCCCGCGCGACGTGCTCATCGAGATCAGGGCCGCCGGAATCTGCCACTCCGACATCCACACCGGCCGTGACGAGTGGGGGG
>JBHEMB010000377.1:0-6299 GCA_046262855.1 Mycobacteriales bacterium
GTCGGGCTCGAGGTGAGCACCCTCGGCCCACTCGTTCCAGGCGTTGACGAAGACCATGCCCTTGGGGCCCGCAGCGTCCGCAGCCCGGGCCAGCCAGCGCCGGAACGACACGGGGTTGCCACCGTGGAAGACGTAGGCGTCAGAGCCGCGGCGAGGAGTGTTGTCCCACCCGGGCATGACACCAGGGTGTACCCGGAGCCCGTGCGGCCCGGCTACGGCCAGGTCTGCACCGTCGATGCAGCCGTCGTAGGAGTAGATCTCCTGCGCACCGACCCGATCGGGCGCCAGAGAGCCGACCGACTGCAACCCGATGCCCGAGCCCGGGGGGAAGCGCACCAGCCCGTCGAGCGCCGCAGCGGTGCCCGCAGGTAGCCCCTCGAAGTCTCGTGACGGTGTCACGCCCAGCAGGTGCAGCCCGCCGAGGCCGTCGTCCATCGCGCGCTGCCGCCAGACGTCGAAGACCTTGGCAGCGGCCGGGACCTGGCCGGCGCGGTAGACAACCAGCATCGGCTTGCCGTCGACCCGCAGGTAGCGAGCATCGCGCAGCGCAGGCAAGATCGCGTCGTAGTAGGCGTCGTACCAACCATCGGGGTAGGTCTGCTCGACCAGCACGTCATCGCGAAGACCGTCCCATGAACGGGTCCACGACTCGTTGGCCCAGCAGAGCGCGAAGGGGAAGTCGACCGACGGCGAGGCCAGCAGGTTCCGAAGGGGCTTGTCGAGCATCGACTGAGACCCGAACCAGTAGTGGTACATGACGAAGCCGTCGACACCATGGGCCGCAGCCAGCGCCGCCTGCGCCGCCATGACCGACACGTCGGAGAGGTCGTACTCGCCGAGCTCGCCCGGCACCACCGGCTGGTGGTGGCCGGTGTAGAGCGGCTCGGCCTTGGCGACGTTGACCCAGTCGGTGAAGCCCTCCCCCCACCACGCGTCGTTCTCGGGCGTCTGGTGGTACTGCGGCAGGTAGAACGCGAAGACAGCGGGGGAGACGGGCGTACGCCGGCGGGCCTTGTGCAGCCGGGAAGGGACGTCCGCGCTCTCGACCTGCTGGAGGCCGCCGGCCGCTGCCAGCACCCCCACGAAGCGCTCCAGCGCATGCGCGGTCGACCCGTCGAGGTGATCGGCTTCCGGTGCGAAATGGCTGGTGGTGAGCTGCATGTCGGCGAGCCGCTGCATGAGCCACGCCTGGCACCAGTACATCGACCCGGCCGGGTAGAGCAGCTCGTCGGGATCGAACGCAAACGGGTAGCGCGCCGCGAGCGCCTGCACCAGCTCCAGGTCGGAGCCCCAGGTCTCCGGGCCGCGCAGGTGACCGGTCGGGGCAACGATGCCGACATCGGGGTCGGCGCGCAGCAGCGCCAGCGTCCGTCGTACCGACTCCGGGCTCTCGAGGACGCCATCGAGCAGCTCGACCCGCCAGGCGTCGCCGTCGACCCGGTGGACGCTGCGCTTGGTGTGGACCTTGAGCACGGTTTCGTAGCCGTCGAAGCAGCCACGGTTCGCCAGGTCGACGAGCGGGCCCATGTCGCGGCCGTGGTTGTCGACGAGCAGCACCCGCGCGTGCGGCAGCCGGCGCTGCAGCGGCTCCTCGAGCGACTCGGCCCGGCCGCGGACGAGGGTCACGACCATGTCGTAGGGCTCGGGCATCCGCGCCAGCCGGTCCTCGATGTCCGGCCACACCTCGGGGTAGTAGACGTGCGCGACGACCAGGACGCGGTTGCGCCGGGGCAGCACCGAGAGGTCGCGGTGCGGCGGGTCGCGCAGCTCGAGGGGCTCGGTGAGCAGCGGGCTGTCGACCCACTCGAGCGACGTCACCGCGGGCGGGAACAGCCCCGTCGTGGGGGACGCAGACCCACGACGGCTGAGCACCTTCCGCGGCAGCTGCTTGGCCCGGCGGCGGGTCAGCCGCACCTTGCCCGCGACGCCGCGCAGCGGAGCGCTCACCCGCCACGAGGCGGAGGTGAGGACGGACGCCATCTGGCGGCGGTACTCGTCGAGGCCGGCCTCGAGGTCGCGGATCCGGACGCGCAGGAGGTCGTTCTCCTCGCGCAGCGCCTCGAGCAGCTGCTCCGCGTCCTCCATCAGCGCAAGCCTAGGGCGTCAGCAGCGATCCCGGACGTCCCGCACGAGCGGCTGGGCGAGCGGCTGCTCGGGGATGCGCACGTCACCTGGCGTTCCTGCCTTGTCCAGAACGAGCGAAAAGGTGTGCTTCTGCCCAGGGGGCAGCTCAAAGTCCGTACCCCAGAACGGCAGGCCGTCAACCACGCCATGGGTGAGCGCGACCGGCTTGAGCGGTGTGCCGTCCCGACTGGCCGCGACCAGCCGGGCTCCGCGGGTGACGTAGAGGTCGAGGTGCACCGCGTCTGTGCGAGTCACCCTGACCTTGGGGTTCTGCCGCACGTCGAGGGCGACGTACTGCGGGAGGGGTCCAGCCGGGGTGTCGGCCCGCAGGTCCACGGTCACCGTCACACGACCGTTGGAGCCGCAGGACCAATGGACCGTGCGGTGCAGCCAAAGGTCCAGCTTGCTGCCCTGCGCGTTGTAGATGACCGGATAGGCCACCGGTGCCGGCCCGCTCGGGGTCGCGCCGTCGACGCCGGCCTCGTGCAGACCCGCGAGGGCCGGCTCCGGACTCGCCATCCGGAGGTGGCCACTGCGGACCGCGCGGATGAGGCCCCGGATCAGCGCGTCGCTGTCGCTCCCCGACGCCGTGAGGCGGCGGAGGACCGTGCCCGCCACCTCCTCCAGCGAGTCCTTGCGCTCGTTGGTGTCGACGGGGTCGAGCGAGCGGCCCTCGTACTGGCCGATCGCCAGGTAGTCCGCCAGGTGCTCCGGCTGGACGGTCTTGTCGCCGATCCGCAGCGGCGGTGAGCCGATGAGGATGTCCTGCAGAGCGTTGCCGTCCAAGGCGATGACACCGTCGAGCTGCTGCCCCGTGCGGGCCGCCCACTTCGCCTTGATGAGAGAGGCGACGGCGGGCAGATGCGGCGGCAGGTTGATGTTCACCCACTGGCTGAAGACGCTGTAGAAGCCGTACGCCTGCGTGAACCCGTTGGGCAGGTCCGCCGGCGGATTGATCGCCCGGGTATCACCGAACAGGTCCCTGTCGGTGCCTTGCTCCAGAACGCGGATGCGGCCGTCCCGCGCCTGCAGGATGGCGTAGCCACCGATCAGTCCGCCCGTCCCGCGCGACTCGGCGTTCTGCTGCACCGCCACGAAGTAGCGGCGCGTGACCCCGTCCCCGAGCAGGACCGGCGCGAGGTCGACAGCGCGCCGGGCGGCGACCAGCGCGGAGGTGAGATGGGAGGACGAGGCGAGGAACTCCCGGCGTGCCCCGGCGACACCGGGGAGCAGCATCGAGGCGGGCGCCCGTCGGCCTGCCGCGTCGGCCTCAGCCGACGACTGCGCCGCGCGACGCAGGCCCGGAGCGGCGCTGCGCAGGACGGAGAGGTCGATGCTGCCGTCGGGCCGGCGCAGCCTTTTCGGGTCGAGCCGCTCGGCCTCGCGCAGCGCCGTCGGCAAGGTGTCCTGCGTCAGGGTGTCCGAGGCGGACGCCAGCGCACTGACGGTCCGGAACGACCGCCCGAGGAAAGGCAGGTGCGACGTGATCCGCCAAATCGGATCGCGGGTGACGTGCTTGGCGGCCGCCGTCTCCGAGGCGGCCCTACGCAGGTCCGTCCCTGCCGCGTCCAGCTTCCGGTCGAGCAGGTCTGCCCGAGCCTGCTCGACAGCCGTGCGCGCTGAGGACATGTGGGACTCGGCCTGGTAGGCACGGACCCCCAACCACGTCGCGCCCGCCACAAGGGCGAGCGCGACGAGGACGAGCAGCCGTCGGTTCCGGGACAACGGGGGTCAGGAACCGCAGGGGAGGGAACGGTTAGCCGCGGACCTGGACGAGGCCCTTCGGGCTGTTCACCTGGCCGCCGGAACCCTCGAGGTAGCCGTAGAAGCGGAAGTCGCTCTGCTGGTTGGTGTAGGTCCAGCGCACGAGACCGTTGCTGTCGGTCGTGCCCGTCCGGGAGATGTGGTAGGTCGGCGTGCTACCGACGAAGTCCCTGATGCCGTGCACGTAGAGGTAGATGTGCTGGCCACCGCACAGCAGCGAGCCCTTGAGCAGGCGCACGCTGACGGTGATGCTCGCGCCGTGCTTGATGACGGTGGTCTGGGCCGGGCTGATCCGCATGAAGTACGGCTGGCTCGTGGCCGGGTAGGTGCAGTTCGAGGCCGCGGCAGGCGCGGCGTTGACGACGGAGGCGATGGGCAGCACAGCCGCGATCGCAGCGATAGCAAGGGCACGACGCTTCACGGTGCAGTCCTTCAGTCGAGGGGGCCTACAAAGGCATTCTCAGAACCCGCATCTAACCACAGCAAACTGCCCGCTGGGGACCCCGTCGAACCCGACTGAAAAGCCTCACTCAGGCGAGCGCGAGCTGATCGACGTAGAGCAGCGCGCCCTGGGTGAGCGAGACGTGCAGCACGCCGTTCGCGGGCACCCGCACCCACGCGAATCCCGACTGCGGCTGCTGCGGCCCGAAGCTCATGGTCTGGATGACCGGGTCCGCGTCACCGTCCGGTTTCACCGACAGGTTGCCGTAGCCGAGCGCGGAGGCGACACCGAGGTTCAGCAGCGCGACCTTCCCGTAGGCCGAGGCCGGGAACTGGATGTTCGTCGAGGTGATGCGGCCCGTCGAGGCCACCAGCCGGGCAGGCGTGTCGGCCACGATGGCGTGGCCACCATTGACGACCCAGCCCTCCACGCCGAGCACGACGGTGGCCGCCGACGACGTCCACACCTGGACCGTGCGCGACGTCGCGTTGACCGGCACCAGCACCGACGCGGTGAGGCTCACCGACGGCGCGTACGCCAGCGACGTCACCAACGGCCGGGGCGCGCTGCCCTCGAAGACCGTCGCAGTCCCGGCGGACGCGGCACCGGTGATGAGCAGCCGCACCTCGACGGCCGTCGCGTTCGACGGCACGTACGACGGGAGCGGCGCGGACAGCGTCCCGCTGTGTGCTCCGCGAGGGACCCCGCCAAGCCCGGTGCGAGTGTCGAGGAAGCGCTCACCGCCGGGGCTGTGCGGCACCAGGCCGTCTTGGCCGGGCGCGGCGTAGCCGATCACGTCGACCCACAGGTGCGTAGCGGCGCCACCCTCCTGAACGACGATCTGCCGGCCCGTGCCGATCGGCACCACGACGGTGTTGGAGCTCGCGCGGCTGGAGTAGTACCGCAGCTCGCTCACGGGCGGTGCGCTGGTCCCGGCCGGGAACAGCTGCACGCTGCCGTTGCCGAGCGCGTTGACGGCGTGCACGGTGAGCACTGCCGCGGTCGCGTCAGCAGGCACCGAGGCGGGCATGGTGATCACGGCCTGGCCGCGCTGCCTGCTGGCGCACCCGACACCGGCGCCGGTCGAGGTCGACAGCACCCGCTGCCCGGCGATGGCGACGAGTCCGTCGTTGACGCTGGTCGGCGCCGCGGACGGATGGCCCGCGGCGCCCATCCGGACGGGGCCCCTTCTCGACGTACCCCGGAAGTTCGCCGCCTTGACGAACCAGGAGGCCGACGCGTCCGCGAGACCGGTGTCCTTCCAGGTGGTGCCCGTCACGGTGGCGACAAGGCAGCCGTTGCGGAACACCTGGTAGGACGTCGCGCCGGCGCTGGCGTTCCACGAGAGATCGACGTCCTGACCGTTCGTGGTCGCGTTGAGGATCCCCGGCGGCGCCGGTGGGCTCACCGCAGACCCGAGGATCGAGTGCATCTGGTCGACGTACGCGCCGTGGCCGGATCCGCTGCGCCACTCCGTCGCCGACTCGACGCCGGTCGCCTCAGTCCACTCGTTCCACGTCGTGATGATCTTGAAGCGGACCTTGGCCGCCTTCATCGCGCGCAGGTCGGTAGCGAACCGCGACAGGCTGCGGGCGAGCCGCGGCGCGGACTCGGTGACCTTGTTGAAGCCAGGGCTGACCGCGTAGGAGTTGCCCTGCTGGAAGTGACCGTTGGCCGGGGCGTAGCCGTACCAGCCCTGCGGCTGCGGGCTGCACCCGCCGAAGCCAGGCACGGTCTTCATGACGATGTGGAAGCGGTGCGTGCTGTCCGCGGCCTGCCAACGGGCGGCGGCGCTGCAGGTGTCGCTCGCGTCGCCGTACAGGAACATCACGGGCTTGCCGCCGATGCGGAAGTAGCTCGGGTCGCTGCCGTAGCGGGAGTAGATCCAGTCGAGGTCCGCCTTCGCCGCGGTCGACGACGGGTTGTGGCCGCCCCCCTCGTCCTCGTTGAGGACCGCCCAGCGGAAGGT
>JBHEMB010000378.1:0-4495 GCA_046262855.1 Mycobacteriales bacterium
CGAAGGGCAAGATGATCAACCAGATCCAGGCCGACACGGGTGCGGACATCACCGTGGAGGACGACGGCACCATCTACATCGGTGCCACGAGCGGCACGGCCGCCGAGGCGGCCATGGCCGTCATCAACCAGATCGCCAACCCGACGATGCCGAAGGTCGGCGAGCGGTTCCTGGGCACGGTCGTCAAGACCGCCGCCTTCGGTGCCTTCGTCAGCCTGGTTCCCGGCAAGGACGGTCTGGTCCACATCAGCAAGCTGGGCAACGGCAAGCGCATCGGCAAGGTCGAGGACGTCGTGAACGTCGGCGACAAGCTGCAGGTCGAGATCACCGAGATCGACCAGCGCGGCAAGATCAGCCTGACCCCGGTCGAGAGCAACGAGCCCGCAGCGGCTGAGTAGCACGACCTTGACGACGCAGGCCCCCTTCAGGAGCACCCTCCTGCCTGGGGGCCTGCGCGTCGTCACGGAGGCGGTGCCCGGGGTCCGCAGCGCGGCCTTCGGGATCTGGGTCGGCATCGGTTCGCGGGACGAGGGCCCCACCGAGCACGGCGCGAGCCACTTCCTGGAGCACCTGCTGTTCAAGGGCACGCCGAAGCGGGATGCCCTCGAGATCTCGTCCGTGATGGACGCGGTCGGCGGCGAGATGAACGCCTTCACGGCGAAGGAGTACACCTGCTACTACGCGCGGGTCCTCGATACCGACCTGCCGCTCGCCGTCGATGTCGTGACCGACCTCGTGACCAACGCGCTTGTCGCTCCTGAGGACGTCGAGTCTGAGCGCGGGGTCATCCTCGAAGAGATCTCCATGCACGACGACGACCCAGGCGACGTCGTGCACGACGCGTTCGCTGCGGCGCTGTTCGGCGAGCATCCCCTCGGCCGCCGGGTCATCGGCTCCGTGGAGAGCGTGGAAGCCCTGACGTCCCAGGCGATCGCGGGGTTCTACCGCGGCCGGTACGCCGCGCCCGACATGGTCGTCAGCGTCGCCGGCAACATCGACCACGACCGGGTGGTCGACCTCGTGGCCGAGGCCTTCGGTGCGCTGCCCGGGGCCGAGCCCGGAGGCCTGCGCGCGCCCTCGCCACCCGTACCGCTGTCCGGTGCCGTGGTCGAGGACCGACCGACCGAGCAGGCGCACCTGGTCCTCGGGACCCACGCGCTGCCCCGCGACCACGACCTGCGCTGGGCGCTGTCCGTGCTCAACACCGGCCTCGGTGGCGGCATGAGCAGCCGGCTCTTCCAGGAGATCCGCGAGAAGCGCGGCCTGGTCTACAGCGTGTACTCCTACGCCAGCGCCCATGCGGACGCCGGTGCCTTCGGCGTGTACGCCGGCTGCGCGCCGTCCCGCATCGACGAGGTGCTCCGGATCGCGCGGGCGGAGCTCGAGCTCGCCGCGGAGAAGGGGCTGACCGACGAAGAGGTCATCCGTGCGAAGGGCGCCATGCGCGGCTCGCTCGTGCTCGGCCTCGAGGACACCGGCGCGCAGATGAGCCGGATCGGCAAGGCCGCCCTCGTGCACGGTGAGGTGCTCACCGTCGACGACCTGGTCGCTCGCATCGACGCGGTCACGCCGGACGACGTACGCGCCGTGGCGGACCTGGTGCTCACCCAGCCGATGTCACTCGGCATCATCGGTCCCTTCCCGGACCGGGACTTCGCGGAGGTGCTCAGGTGACGACGGTGGCTGTGCTCGGAGCCAAGGGCCGGATGGGTTCGGAGGTCGTCAAGGCGATCACGGCCGCGCCGGACCTCGACCTCGGCCCGACTCTCGACGTGGGGGACGCGCTCGAGCTCCAGGATGCCGACGTCGCCGTCGACTTCACCCACCCCTCGTCGGTGATGGCCAACCTCAAGGCCTGCATCGACGCGGGCGTGCATGCAGTCGTCGGCACCACCGGCTTCGACGACGAGCGGCTCACGACCGTCCGGGGCTGGCTCGAGGGCACGCCGACGAGTGTTCTGATCGCTCCGAACTTCGGCATCGCCGCGGTGCTCATGATGCAGTTCTCCGCCGCGGCCGCGAAGCACTTCGAGAGCGTCGAGATCGTCGAGCTGCACCACACCGGCAAGGTCGACGCCCCGAGCGGCACGGCTCGTCGCACGGCGGAGCTGATCGCCGCTGCGCGCCAGGGAATGCCGCCCATGCCGGACGCGACCAGCCAGCTGCTCGAAGGTGCGCGCGGTGCCGTCGTCGACGGCATCCCGGTGCACGCGCTGCGGCTGCAAGGGCTTGTCGCGCACCAGGAGGTGATCCTGTCCGGCGGCGGTGAGAGCCTCACGATCAGGCACGACTCCTACGACCGTGCGTCGTTCATGCCGGGGGTGCTGCTCGGGGTCCGTGAGGTCGCCAACCGGCCGGGCCTGACCGTCGCCCTGGAGCACTTGCTCGGCCTGTGAGGCGCTGGGCACTGCTCGTCGTCGCGGCTGTCGCCGTCGTCGGCGGCTACCTGGTGGTCCGCGCCCTGGACCTCCTGGGCACCGGCACCGTGACGGGCGTCCTGCTCGGCGTCGGCGTCCTGCTGCTCGTCGTGCTCGGTGCCGTGCTCGTCGTGGGGGAGGTGCGGCTGGCCGGCGCGTCGCAGCGACTGGGGCGGCAGCTGTTCGAGGAGGGCTTCGTCGAGGAGGACCTGCCGACGACGCCGTCGGGCCGGGTGCAGCGGGACGCCGCGGATGCGCTGTTCGAGCGGCGCAAGGCCGAGGCCGAGGCGGCGCCGGAGGACTGGCGGTCCTGGTTCAAGCTGGCGACCGCCTACGACGCCGCGCGTGACCCCTCCAGGGGCCGGCGGGCGATGCGCAAGGCCATCGCGCTCGAGCGTGCCTCCCGCTCGTAACGTCCGCCGGGGTGGACACGGCTGAGCGTCAGCCGCGCGGACGCAACCCGGTGTGCAGGTGCCGCTGCGGGACGAGCTGGCTGCCGGTGTCGAGCTCCCGGACCAGCCCGTCGAAGGCCCACCCGGTCGACTCGAGGAAGCCGGACAGCACCGTGTCCGCCTCGAACACCCACGTCGTCGCGACCTCGAACGCCGACCAGTGCTCGACGTTCGCCTGCAGCAACCGGGACCCGTGCCCGCGACGTCCCCACTGCGGCTCCACCATCAGGGCGGTGAGCTCCACCTCCGACGCCGACGCCGGCTCGGAGGCAGCGAAGCCGACGACCGAGCTGCCGTCGAGAGCGACCAGGACCCGGTGCTCCGAGGAGGGCGGTGACTCGATGGCGTTCAGCCAGACAGCGGCCACCTGCTCGAGCGGCACGTCGAGCTCGCCGAGCAGCGACGCATAAGCCTGCGCCCAGGTCGACTGCTGCACCTTCGCGATCAGCTCCGCGTCATGCGGACGGGCGAGCCGGACCGACACGTCAGCCACGGCGCATCCGGATCTCGGTCACGGGTCCGTCGAGGTCGAGCACCCGGCTGGCGCCGTCGACCGCGAACCCGTACCGCTTGTAGAACGCCTGCGCCCGCTCGTTGTCCGCCAGCACCCACAGCACCGTCACACCTTCGCAGGCGGCCAGCAGCGCCGCGCCGACACCCGTCCGCCACGCCGACGGGTCGACGTAGAGGGCGTACAGCTCGACGACGCCGTCATCGTCCCGGGCGGGCCCGTAGACGGCCATCCCCACGACCTCGTCGTCGCCGGCCACCAGCGTCGTGACGTCCGCCGACCCCATCAACCGGGCGCGGCGCTGCGTATCGATGACGAGGCTGTCGAGGAACGAGTCGGGCACGATCCCGCGATAGGCCGCCTGCCAGCCCCGGATCCGCACCGTCTCGACAGCGAGCGCGTCCTCGACGGTTGCGCTTCTGACGGACACGGCTGGCAGGATCGCAGATGTGGAGCGGCTGACGACGAAGCAGGCCCGCCGGGTCGCTCTGGCCGCGCAGGGGTTCAACGACCCGGTGCCGACGACCGTGACACCACGGCAGCTGCGACGGGTGCTGAGCAGGACGCAGCTGCTGCAGCTCGACAGCGTCAACGTCTTCGCCCGCGCCCACCTGATGCCGGCCTTCTCGCGGCTCGGCTCGTGGCCGGTCGGGCTGCTCGACACCCTCGCGTTCGGCAAGCGGGAGCTGTTCGAGTACTGGGGCCACGAGGCCTCTCTCCTGCCCGTCGAGCTGCACCCCCTGCTGCGCTGGCGGATGGCGCGCGCGGAGGCGCTCGAGGAGGGCTGGGGCGGGCCGCTGCGGGTCTTCAAGGAACGGCCGGAGTTCGTCGGGTCGCTGCTGCACCGGGTCCGCGACGAGGGCCCCTGTGGTGCCGGGGCGCTGCGCGACGCCCCGCGCGGCAAGGGCAGCTGGTGGGGTTGGGACGACGTGAAGCGCGGCCTCGAGTACCTCTTCTGGTCCGGTCGGGTCAGCACCTCTCGCAGGACGAACGGCTTCGAGCGGCTGTACGACGTGACGGAACGGGTCATCCCTGCCGAGGTCCTGGCGCTGCCGACCCCCACCCGTGAGGACGCGCAGCGCGAGCTGATGAGGCGGGCCGCCAGGGCCCACGGG
>JBHEMB010000379.1:0-5383 GCA_046262855.1 Mycobacteriales bacterium
CGTCGAGCACGACGTCGCGGTGGCTGCCCGATGGCTCCGGCGAGATCACGTAGGCATGGCTCGGCGACACCGGCAGCGCGAAGGTCGCCAGCACCACGCGGTCGTGCCGGGTGGCCGACCAGGTGTCGAAGCGCAGCACCCTGCCCTCGCCGTGGATCGCCATGACGCCGCAGGTCGGGCAAGTCGTGCCGATCACGTGCATCACGGCCCGCGCGCTGAAGCCGACGTAGCTGCCCGGCCGGATCACGGCAGCGTGGCCGCCGTAGAAGGTCGGGGAGTTCACCTCGATGTACTGGCCGTAGCGGGTGAACCAGTTGTCGTCCCGGGGTACGGCGGTCTGGAACGTGTGCGGCAGGCTGGCGTTCCCGTGGCTGTCGAACACCTGGAAGCGGAACGCGTAGGTGTGCCCCTGCTGGGTCGACGTCCCGCCCTCGCGGCCGAAGACGTGGCTGCCGCTCGTCGGGACGTCCCACGGCACGAACGAGCCCCCCGCCTTGTCAAGCCACCACACCTTGGCATTCGCCGAGGCCGGGAACGTGACGGGGAACCGCGAGCTCGTCGAGACGGTCGTGGTGGGTCTCGGCACCCCGAGTCGTGCCGAGGTCGCCGTCATCTGCACGGCTGAGGAGGGCCCGACGTTGCCGTCCTGGTCGACGGCCGCGAACGAGTACGTGTAGTCGGTGCCCAGCACAGTGCTCGGGTCCACGTATGTCGTGGCCGGCACGGGTACGTCGACGGTCACGGTCGCTGCGCCAGCGGCGGTGCGCGTGATCCTGGTGCCGGCCAGGTCGTTGTCGGAGGGGAGCGCCCACCGCAGCGTCGGTTGTAGGTCGAGCAGCGGTCCGTAGGCAGTCACCGCTCGGGGCGGCCTGCTTTCGGCGTTCGCCGGTACGGCGGTGAGGACCCCGGACGCAAGAGCAAGCGCAGCGAGCAGGACCAGACGTCTCATGGTGGCCTCCCCCAGGACGCTGTCCAGCGTGCCACCGACGCGACCGGCGCGCACGGGCCGGGTACGCCGTCAGCGGAAGGGTTTGGACCACGCACCTGGCTGTGGTGAAGGTGGCTGCATGCGACTGCTCGTCCTCGGCGGCACCCGCTTCGTCGGCCGCTCCCTCGTCCTCGACGCCCTCGACCGCGGGTGGGACGTCACCGCCCTCAACCGCGGCGTGACGGGTGCGCTGCCTCCCGCCGTACGTCCTCTTGTCGCTGACCGCACGGATCGCGCGCAGCTGGCAGAAGCCTTGCGGGGCAAGGACTTCGACGCCGTCGTCGACACCTGGTCCGCGGCGCCGCGGGTCGTGCAGCTCGCCGCGGAGATCCTCCAGGGTCAGGTCGGCCGGTTCGCCTACTGCTCGAGCATCAGTGTCTACACCGACGGGCGGCCCGTCGGCGGCAGCGAGGACTGGCCGGCAGTGGAGGCCGAGCCCGGCGCGGACCAGACCAGCTATCCCGCCGACAAGCGCGGCGCCGAGCTGGCCGCGATCGAGTCGTTCCCGGACGCGCTGATCGGGCGGCCCGGTCTCATCCTCGGCCCGTACGAGGACATCGGCCGGCTGCCGTGGTGGCTGGGTCGTGCGGCCCGTGGTGGCCGGATGGTCGCCCCGGGCCGCCCGGGTCGTCCCCTGCAGTACGTCGACGCCCGCGACCTCGCGGCGTGGTTCAACGACAACCTCGCTGCGGGCACGAGCGGCATCGTCGACCTCACCGACCCGAGCGGCCACACGACGACGCAGACGCTGCTCGAGGCGGCGGTGACGGCGACCGGCTCCCGGGCCGAGCTGGTCTGGATCGAGCAGGACACCGTGCTCGCCAGCGGGGCCGAGCCGTGGACCCAGCTGCCCTGCTGGGCCCCCGAGGGCGGTGAGTGGACCGGCTTCATGGAGGGCGACACGTCGCAGGCGATCGCCACCGGCCTCGTGTCTCGCGACATCACAGACACCTGCACCGCGACCTGGCAGTGGCTGCAGCGCGACGGCTTCCCGGCACAGCGCCCCGACCGGCCCATCCACGGGCTCCCGGAAACCCTGGAGGCGGCGCTACTAGCCTCGGTGCCGTGACCGACCGCGAAGACCTCCTGTCCCTCGTCAAGGCCCAGGCCATCGTGCACGGCAAGGTGACCCTGTCGTCCGGTCGTGAGGCCGACTACTACGTCGACCTCCGTCGTACGACGCTGTCGGGCGAGGCGGCGCCGCTGGTCGGTCGCGTGCTGCTGGAGCTGACGAAGGACTGGGAGTACGACGCGGTCGGTGGCCTCACGATGGGCGCCGACCCGATCGCGACCGCGATGCTGCACCAGGCCGCTGCGCAGGGTCGGCGGCTCGACGCGTTTGTCGTGCGCAAGGCGGCCAAGGCGCACGGTCTGCAAAAGCAGATCGAGGGCCCGGACATCACCGGCAAGCGGGTGCTCGTCGTCGAGGACACGAGCACCACGGGAGGCTCGCCCCTCGAGGCACTGGCGGCCGTCCGCGCGGCCGGCGCGACGTGCGTGGGCGTCGCAACCATCGCGGACCGCGACACCGGCGCCGGGGAGAAGATCGAGGCCGAGGGCGTCGACTACCGCTACGTGTACTCGCTCACCGACCTCGGCCTCGCCTGAGGGCTCAGGGTCCCGCTCAGGGGTCGCAAGCTGGCCCCTGGGAGTGCCCGCGGAGGGCCGTCTCGCGACCCCTGGTGGCCCTCCCGCCATACGCACGCGGCAAGGCGCAGCCCGGGTCAGACGCGGCGGCGCTGCTTGCGGATCTCGAGGGTGATCGGGATGAGCGAGATGATCACCACGAGCACGGCGAAGACCTCGAGGTTCTTGCCGATCCAGTCCACCTGGCCGAGGTAGTAGCCGAGCACCGTCACGCCGCCGCCCCACAGCACGGCACCCACGGCGTTCCAGAGGGTGAAGATCCGCACGGGCAGCTCCCCAGCGCCGACCAGCGGGTTGATGAAGGTCCGCACGATCGGGACGAAACGGCCGATCACCAGCGCCTTGCCCGCGCCGTAGTGCTCGACGACCTCCTCGGCCTTCGTGACGTAGTGCCGCTTGAAGAAGCGGGAGTCCTCGCGGGCGAACAAGGCCGGCCCGACCCGGCGACCGATGACGAACCCGGTCTGGGCGCCGACGAACGCGGCAGCGATGCAACCCAGGACCACCACGCCGATGTTCGGGTGCAGCTTGTCCGTGAGCTTGCCGGTCGCCGCGAAGCCCGCGGCGAACAGCAGGGAGTCGCCGGGCAGGAAGAACCCGAGCAACAGGCCGGTCTCGGCGAAGACGATGAGAAGCAGCCCCACCACGCCGAAGGACTCGACCAGGTGCTGGCCGTCAAGGATCGCCGGCAGCGCCAGAGGAGTGCTCACAGCCCCAACCTAGTGGCGGGGGCTGCGAGCACCCTGGGAGCTAGTGGCGTACGCCGAACGCGTCGAGGACGACGTTCGGGCGCCCGGCTGTGCCACGCGCCTTGATGACCACCGTGTGGTTCACGCCGGCCGTGAGGTTGCGGGTGTAGAGCACGAACCGCGATCGGCGCTGGGTGTCGTGGGTGTCGATGCCCGCGACCCGGACGCCGTCGACGTAGACGTCCATGACGCCGCAGCTCGTGCACTTCTCGCCGACGACCTGCAGCCGGTTGCCGTTGACGACCAGGCGGGCAGCGCTGCCCGCCGTCTTGAGGATCGTGGCGTTGCCGAGGTACCGCTCGTTGAGCGTCTGTGTGACGTACGACCCGCTGTAGCTGGCCCGGGTCTGGTCATAGGGCACGACCGCGGTGCCGATGCCGGTCGGCGCGGTGCTGTTGCCGAAGCCGTCGTAGCGGGTCATGAGCAGCCCGTACGAGGAGCCGGCCTTGGCGGTGCTGAAGACCTGGCTCGATCCAGCTGCGTGGTCGAGCCAGGTGGTGAGACCGCCCGAGCCGTTGGCGCGGTACTGCACCGTGTAGGTGCCGGTCGGGAAGTACACCCGGAAGCTCGGGTTCAGGTAGTACCTCGTGGACGTCGGGTCGGGGACGGTCGCCGTCGCTGCCAGCGTCGTCAGCTGACGCGTCACGGCCGGGCTGCGGTTGCCCGCCTTGTCGACGACCACGGCGCTGTAGGTGTAGGTGGTGCCCAGCGCCAGGCCGGTGTCCACGTAGCTGGTCGCAGGCGCCTTCACAGTGATGGTCTTGGGCGACGGGGCCGTGCGCGACAGCTCGACGGCGTAGACGTCGCCGTCAGCCGGCAGGGCCCAGCGCAACGTGGCGCTGGTCGCGGCCAGGGTGGCCGGCAGGAGCGTCGCCGACCCGGGCGCCACGGCATCGCTCACGGCGTACCCGATTGACCAGATGTCGCCGGTCGGCACGACGGCGCTCGTGCGCGGGGTGCTGCCGTCCTGAGGAGCCGACCAGACCGATCCCGCGCCGCCTGCGTCTGTGATGACGAACAGCACGTGCGACCCGTCCGGCGCCCAGGTCGGCCCCGACGCTTCGACGTCGGAAGCCAGCGTGCGGTCCGCCGTCAAGGTGGCTACGCCTGCGGCGACTGCCAGGTCCGCGACGTGCACCTCAGCCATCGACGTGGTGGCGTCGCTGGTGTCCCTCGTCCAGGACACGTGAGCGGCGTCAGGTGACACAGCGAAACCGGTGTCGGATGCGGTGAGGCCCGCGACCGCTGTCTCTGCACCCCCGGCTGCGGGTAGCGTCACGACGCCCGATTCGGTCGTCCCGATCAGGGTCGAGGCATCCAGGAACGCCGCGCCGAACAGCCCGTCGGCGACGGTGCTGGCCGTCCCGGACGCGACCCCGGCTCGCAGGGTGCTGACCGTTGGTGTGGTGCCGTTGAGGTCGATCCTGCTCCAGACGACGGTGCTCCCGTCCGGTGACAGGGCGGGTACGACGTCGAAGACCTCACCGTTGGCCGGTGTCAGGTCCGACACGACGCGGACGAAGCCGGGCGTGCCGAAGAGCGTGGTGTCGCGTACGACGAGCCGCTCATGCGACAGGTCGCCCGCGTCGTCGTACAGATCCTGGAAGTAGGCGACCCTGCTGCCGTCGCGCGAGGTGGCCAGCGCGTAGACGTCGGAGGCCTCGGACTCGGCGACCAGCACGTGGTCGCCCGTGGCGTCGCGCGCCAGCAGGCCGTACCCGCCGTCGCCGTCGGTGTCGATCGTGGTCACGAGCAGCGGTCGGGTAGTGGCAACGCCCTCCGCGGAGGCGGTTGAGGCGAACAGGGGCAAGGCGGAGCAGATCGTCGAGGCCATGACGGCGACGGCGAGGAGGGGGCGGCGGTGCACGAGTTCTCTCCTGTCGGGTGCCCGGAGCGTCCAGGCGGATCACGACGGTAGGGAGGAAGGTCGGCAAACGCGAAGGCGGCGGCGCAAGATGGTCAAAAGGGACTAGCCGGCTCGCCCACTGAGCGCAACCGG
>JBHEMB010000380.1:0-5216 GCA_046262855.1 Mycobacteriales bacterium
TCTGTGAGGAACCCGCTCTGTGTCTGATCGATCTCGGCTCCGACTGGTCGTGCTGCGGGTCGTAGTGGTCTCGATCCTGCTGACGCTGCTGGGTCGGCTCGCGTACATGCAGGTCGCCGAAGGCTCCAACTACCGGTCCGCTGCGAGCCAGAACCGCGTCCGCGACATCATCACGAGCGCGGCCCGCGGCCAGATCCTCGACGACCGCGGCGTCGCGCTCGTCACCAACCGGATCGCGCTCGTCGTCAGCCTCAACCGGTCGCAGCTGCCCACGAAGAAGCACGGCCTGGACCTCGAGATGTCGCGGCTGTCGTTGATCGTCGGGATCCCTGTCGCGGACATCCTGCGGATCATCACGCCGTGCATCTACACGCTCCCGAACGGCAAGCGGGTCAAGGCCATCGACGGCTGCTGGAAGGGATCTCCCTATCAGCCGGTGCCGATCAAGTCCTACCGCTCCGACGACGTTCCCCAGGTCCAGCGGGTGCTCAAGATCCTCGAGCGGCAGGAGCTCTTCCCCGGCGTCAACGTGCAGTACGAGGCGGTCCGCGACTACCCCGCCAAGACGCTCGCCGCCCACGTCCTCGGGTACCTCGGCCCGCTGACCGGCGACGACCTGAAGAAGGACAAGTACAAGAACCTCGCGCCCGGCACCCAGATCGGTCGCGCCGGCGTCGAGGCCGTGTACGACGACCAGCTGCGCGGACACGACGGCGTGCAGAAGCTGTTGGTGGACAAGGACGGCAACACGGCCGGCACGGCGAGCACGACACCGGCCATCGCCGGTCAGAACCTGGTGCTCTCGATCGACTCCGGGATCCAGCGCGCAGCCGAGGCGGCGCTGCAGCAAGGGATCGCGCATGCCCGCACCGTCACGGACCGCGTCCGCGGCAACAAGTACAAGGCGACGACGGGAGCGGCCATCACCGTCGAGGCAGCTACGGGCCGAGTCGTCGCGCTGGCCAGCTACCCGACGTACGACCCCTCCGACTTCGTGCCGCGGATCTCGGTGGCCAAGTACGCGCAGCTGCTCAACGCGCCCGGGCACCCGCTCAGCTCCAACGCCGTGCAGGGCAGCTTCGCGCCCGGGTCCACGTTCAAGATCGTGTCGACGGCCGCGGCCATCAAGGCGGGCTACAGCATCAACGGCTACTACCCGTGCCCCGGCGTCTACAAGGGCAAGCACAACTTCGAGGGCGAGTCGTTCGCCACCCTGGACTTCCGCCAGACGCTCATCCGGTCCTGCGACACCGTGCACTACAAGCTGGCCTACGAGCAGTGGCGGGCGGACGGCGGGCGCGCGGACACCGGGCACGCGAAGGAGTACTTCTCGAAGGAGGCGCGGATCTGGGGGTTCGGCAGGAAGACGGGCATCGACCTGCCGGACGAGCGCGTGGGGCTCATCACGGACCGTGCCTACAAGGTGGCGTACTGGACCAAGCACCGCATGGCCGCGTGCAATCGCGCCAAGGCCAAGCAGGAGAGCCCTTACCTGGTGCAGCTTGACACCGAGTTCTGCGCCGACGGGTACGCGCTCAACGGCGGTGACGCGATGAACTTCGCCATCGGCCAGGGTGATGTGCTCGTCACACCGCTCCAGCTGGCGATGGCCTACAGCGCGCTCGTGAACGGCGGCACCCTCTACCAGCCGCAGCTCGCGAAGGGCTTGCTGTCGACCGACGGTCGCACAACGACCCTGTTCGCGCCGAAGCCGGTGGGCCACGTCGACACCCCGACCGCGGTCCGCGACTACATCCGCAACGCCTTGGCCGGCGTCACCAAGCCGCCGGGCACCGCGAAGGGCTCCTTTGCGGGCTTCCCGTTCAGCACCGTCGACGTCGGCGGCAAGACGGGTACTGCCGACGTGAACGGCAAGGCGCCGACGTCCTGGTTCTCGTCGTTCGCGCCGGCTTCGCACCCGAAGTACGTGACCGTGGTGATGGTCACCGAAGGCGGCACCGGTGGCACGACCGCCGCACCGATCGCGCGCAAGATCTGGGACGCCATCTACGGCGTCGAGGGCGCCAAGTCGAGCCTGAAGAACGGTCAGCTCCCGAGGGGCCTCCCGGTCGTGCGGCTCGACGGCACCATCGCCCCACCCGGGACGAAGGTGGTGCGTCCGCCACTGACCACACCCTCACCCTCGGCGATGCCGACGGCGCAGTCCCTCGGGCTGCCCTGGGCCGAGGAAGCCCGGCGTACCAGGCGAGGCCTGGAGTGAGCGGCGACCTCCACGACTGGGCGACGCCGCGTGTCTCGCCGGTCCGGCTGCGTCCGCGGGAGGTGTCGCTGCGCGACCGGGTGCTCGACCGCAGCTCCCCGTTGCGGCAGCTGGACTGGGTGCTGCTGCTCGCCGTCAGCGCACTGGTCAGCGTCGGGGGACTGCTGATCTGGTCGGCGACCCGGCAGCACGAGATCACGATCGGCGGCGACCCGCAGACCTTTCTCAAGAAGCACATCGTCAACGCGGTGATCGGGCTGGCCCTCGGTTGCGCCGCCGCTGTCGTCGACTACCGCGCGCTGCGGGCGTACGCCCCGATCGTCTACGGAGCGTCCTGCATCGGGCTGATGGCGGTGCTGTCCCCGCTGGGCTCCACGATCAACGGCGCGCACTCGTGGATCGTGCTGCCGGCGGGCTTCCAGATCCAGCCGTCGGAGTTCGCCAAGCTGGCCATCGTCGTCGGCATGGCGATGCTGCTCGGTGAGAAGCGCGACGGTGAAGACGCGCCCAGGGACATGGACGTCGTCCAGGTCCTGGCGCTGTGCGCGCTGCCGATGGGCCTGATCATGCTGCAGCCGGACTTCGGCACGACCATGGTCTTCATCTTCGTGATCCTCGGCGTGCTGTCCGTCGCCGGCGCGCCGGCGCGCTGGGTCGGTGGGCTGCTGGTCGCCGGCGTCCTCGTCGGGACTCTCGTCGCCCCGCACGTGCTGAAGGACTACCAGCTCAACCGCTTCAAGGTCGTCTCCAACCCGAGCATCGACCCGCGCGGTGTCGGCTACAACGTGCGGCAGGCGCGCATCGCCATCGGCTCCGGGGGCCTGACCGGCAAGGGACTGTTCCACGGCACCCAGACCCAGGGCCGGTTCATCCCCGAGCAGCAGACCGACTTCGTCTTCACCGTGGCGGGGGAGGAGCTGGGTCTGGTCGGTGCGGGCGGGATCATCCTCGCGATGGGTCTCGTCCTCTGGCGAGGGTTGCGGATAGCGACGCTCGCCACCGACCCGTTCGGGCGGCTGGTGGCCGCGGGAGTCGTGAGCTGGTTCGGGTTCCAGAGCTTCGTCAACATCGGGATGACGCTGGGGATCATGCCGGTGACGGGGCTGCCGCTGCCGTTCGTCAGCTACGGCGGGTCCTCGATGTTCGCGAACCTGATGGCCATCGGCCTGCTCCAGAACGTCCACCTGCGCTCCCACGAGCTCTGACCCACCCCTTACGTCATACCTGCTCAGCGTGGGTTCGCTGTGCTTGCTATGACGCAGCGTGGGGGCACCTACTCTGGGGGGATGGCTGGTGACTCGCTCTTCCCACAGCTGGAGCAGCTGCTGCCGCGTGTCAGCAAGCCGATCCAGTACGTCGGTGGCGAGCTCAACTCGACGGTGAAGCCCTGGGACGAGGCCGCCGTGCGGTGGTGCCTGATGTACCCGGACGCCTACGAGGTGGGGCTGCCCAACCAGGGCGTCATGATCCTCTACGAGGTGCTCAACGAGGTTCCCGACGTGCTCTGCGAGCGGACCTACAGCGTCTGGCCGGACCTCGCCACGCTGATGCGTGAGAACGGCGTCCCGCAGCTCACGGTGGACGCGCACCGGCCGGTCCGCGACTTCGACGTGCTCGGGGTCTCCTTCAGCACCGAGCTGGGCTACACGAACATGCTCGAGGCGCTCGACCTCGCAGGCATCCCGCTGCACGCCGTGGACCGCGACGAGTCGCACCCGATCGTGCTCGCCGGAGGTCACGCCGCGTTCAACCCGGAGCCGATCGCGGCGTTCATCGACGCGGCGGTCCTGGGGGACGGCGAGCAGGCGGTCCTGGAGATGACCGAGATCCTCCGCCGTACCAAGTCCGAGGGGCTCAGCCGCCACGACACGCTCCTGGAGCTGGCGAAGACCGGCGGCGTCTACGTGCCGCGGTTCTACGACGTCGAGTACCTCGACGACGGCCGGATCCGCAGGGTCGCGCCGAACCACCCCGACGTCCCCTGGCGGGTCTCGAAGCGGACCGTGATGGACCTCGACGAGTGGCCCTACCCGAAGCAGCCCCTGGTCCCCCTCGCCGAGACCGTGCACGAGCGGATGAGCGTCGAGATCTTCCGTGGCTGCACCCGAGGCTGCCGCTTCTGCCAGGCCGGGATGATCACCCGCCCCGTCCGAGAGCGGTCCATCACCGGCATCGGCGACATGGTCAAGGCGGGGCTCGAGGCCACCGGCTACGAGGAGGTCGGCCTGCTCAGCCTGTCGTCGGCCGACCACTCCGAGATCGGCGACATCGCGAAGGGCCTCGCGGACCGCTACGAGGGCACCCAGACGAGCCTGTCCCTGCCCAGCACGAGGGTGGACGCGTTCAACATCGACCTCGCCCAGGAGCTGACGCGGGGGGGCCGGAGAAGCGGCCTCACCTTCGCGCCGGAGGGTGGGTCGGAACGGCTGCGCAAGGTCATCAACAAGATGGTGACCAAGCAGGACCTCGTCGACACCGTCACCGCGGCGTACTCGCAGGGATGGCGGCAGGTGAAGCTCTACTTCATGTGCGGTCTGCCGACCGAGACCGACGAGGACGTGCTCGAGATCGCCGAGATGGCAAGGGATGTCATCCGCGCCGGCCGCCAGGCGACCGGCACCCGTGACGTGAAGTGCACCGTCTCGATCGGTGGCTTCGTGCCCAAGCCGCACACCCCGTTCCAGTGGGCTGGGCAAGCTGATCCCGAGACGATCGACCGCCGGCTGAGGCTGCTGCGCGATGCCATCCGCGAGGACAAGAGCACCGCGAAGGCGATCGGCTTCCGCTACCACGACGGCAAGCCCGGCCAGGTGGAAGGGCTCCTCTCACGGGGCGACCGCCGGGTCGGCGCCGTGATCGAGCAGGTGTGGCGCGACGGCGGGATCTTCGACGGCTGGAGCGAGCACTTCTCCTACGACCGCTGGATGAAAGCCGCTGAGAAACAAGGCATCCAGGTCGACTGGTACACCACCCGCGAGCGCCTCGAGAACGAGGT
>JBHEMB010000381.1:0-3085 GCA_046262855.1 Mycobacteriales bacterium
TCACCACGCCGCCACCGCGTTCGGCGTAGGTGCCTACGCCGGGTACGCCGAGGGCACCGCGCTCGTCTGGGTCGTGGACGACGACGGCCCGTGCCCCGACTGTGACGACAACGCGCTCGCCGGCGCGGTGGTCAAGGGCCAGCAGTACCCGACGGGCCAGCTGCACCCGCCTGCCCACCCGGGCTGCCGCTGCATCCTCGTCCCGACCGTCCCCTAGTCTCTGGCGGATGCGCGCCCCCACCGAGCTGCCCCGGCGGCGGCGCCCGTCCTCCGCGAGGCTCGTCCTCGTCCTCGTCGTCGCCGCCCTCCTGCTCGCGCTGTTCTCGCTGCGCGGCATCGCCGGCTTCTACACCGACTTCCTCTGGTTCGACGAGCTCGGCATAACCAGCGTGTGGAAGGAGGTCCTGGGCGCCAAGTTCCTCCTCGGCGCCATTTTCACCGGGGTCTTCTTCGTGGTCATGTGGGCCAACCTGGCCATCGCCGACCTGCTCGCGCCCAAGTTCCGGCCGATGGGACCGGAAGAGGAGCTGGTCGAGCGGTACCACCAGGCCGTCGGTTCACGAGCCGGCCTGGTGCGGATCGCGGTCGCCGGCGTCTTCGCCCTCATCGCCGGTCCGGGCGCGGCCGGGCAGTGGAACGCGTGGATCCTGTTCCGCAACCACGTCGCGTTCGGCGCCAAGGACGCGCAGTTCCACAAGGACATCGGCTTCTACGTCTTCGACCTCCCGTTCCTGAAGTTCGTCGTCGACTGGCTGTTCGCCACGTTCGTGATCGTCCTCATCGTCACGGCCGTGGCCCACTACCTGAACGGCGGCATCAGGTTCCAGACGCCGATACAGAAGGTGACGCCACAGGTGAAGGCCCACCTGTCGGTACTGATGGCGGTGCTCGCCCTGCTGAAGGCGGTCGGCTACTACCTCCAGCGCTACCAGCTCGTGTACTCCACCCGGGGGGTGGTCCAAGGCGCGGGGTACACCGATGTCAAGGCACAGCTCCCTGCGCTCCAGCTGTTGTTCTGGATCTCGCTGTTCGCGTGCGGCCTGTTCCTCGTCAACATCCTCCGGCGCGGCTGGATCCTGCCGATCATCTCGGTCGGGCTGTGGGCGCTGGTCTCGGTCGTCGTCGGAGCGGCCATCCCCGCGTTCATCCAGCAGTTCCGCGTGCAGCCGACCGAGTCGACCAAGGAACGGCCCTACATCGACCGCAACATCAAGGCGACGCGGACCGCCATGGACCTGCACGACGTCGTCGTGAAGGACTTCGCGGCCGACAGCAGCCTCACCGCGACCGATCTGAGCACCGACGCGTCCACGATCAGGAACGTCCGCCTGTGGGACCCGGCGGTCATCACCCGCACCTACAAGCGGCTGCAGGAGATCCGGAACTTCTACCAGTTCAACGACGTGGACGTTGACCGCTACCCCGACGTGGCAGGAGGCGGCGACGTCCAGATCCTCATCGCGGCGCGTGAGTTGAACACGGACGGCATCCCGTCGCCGTCATGGGTGAACCAGCACCTCGTGTACACGCACGGCTATGCGGCGGTGCTCTCGGCCAGCAACGGTGTGACGGCCGACGGCAACCCCGACTTTCTCGTGCAGGACCTGCCGCCTACCGGCGAGCCGACGATCAGCCAGCCCGCCATCTACTTCGGGCAGAACCTGGGCGGGTACGCCGTGGTCAACACCGACCAGCGGGAGATCGATTACACCGAGGCCAACGGCACGAACCACACGAGCACGTACGGGGGCAAGGGCGGCGTGGCGATGAGCTCGTGGATCCGGCACGCCGCCCTGGCCCTCCGCTTCGGCGAGCTCAACCCGATGATCTCCGGCTTCATCAAGCCGTCGTCACGGGCCATCTACATGCGCGACATCGACGAGCGGGTGCGGAAGGCGGCCCCGTTCCTGCGCTTCGACAGCGACCCGTACCCGATCATCTACAAGGGCGGGATCTTCTGGGTGTACGACGCGTACACCACCACCAGCAAGTACCCGTACGCGCAAAAAGCCGACACCGGACGGCTCCCGAACGCGAGTGGCCTGAACTCCAGCTTCAACTACGTCCGCAACTCCGTGAAGGTCCTGATCGACGCGTACAACGGCTCGATGACGTTCTATGTCACCGACCCGTCCGACCCGATCATCCAGAGCTACCGCAAGGCGTTCCCGAAGCTGTTCACGGACGGCGCCAAGATGGACGACGACCTCCGCGGCCACCTGCGCTACCCGGAGGACATGTTCAGGGTGCAAACCAACATGTACGGCCTGTACCACATGACCGACGCCTCGGCCTTCTACAACAAGACCGACGCTTGGGACATCGCGCAGGAACCGGGCGCGGTCGGCGGCACCGCGGCGGGGACGGCCGCGCCCAACGGCCAGCCCACGGTCGGCCCCGCACGAGAGAACCGCATGGACCCGTACTACCTCCTCATGCGCCTTCCCGACGCCCGCGCCACCGACTTCCTCATCCTGCAGCCGTTCGTGCCGTTCTCGAAGGACGACAGCCGCAAGGAGCTCACCGCGTTCATGGTGGCGAAGAGCGATCCCGACGACTACGGCCAGATCGAGGCGTACGTGATGCCCCGCCAGCGGCAGATCGACGGGCCCGCGATCGTAAATGCGCAGATCAACCAGGACCCGTCTGTCTCTCAACAGATCACCCTGCTCGGCCAGCAGGGTTCGAACGTGACCTACGGGAACCTGCTGTTGATCCCGATCGCCAAGTCGCTGTTGTGGATACGGCCGTTGTACGTCGAGGCCGAGGGGGCGACGCCCCTCCCGCAGCTGAAGCGCGTCATCGTGGTCTACAACGGCCGGGTGGTGATGGAGAACTCACTGCGGGATGCGCTGGTGCGCCTGTTCGGCGACTCGCCACCCACGCTGGAGCAGCAGGCGGGCGCGGCGCCGCCTGCTGGGACGACCACGACCCCGTCGCCGACACCGCCGCCCGGCCAGCCGACCCTCCAGCAGCTGCTGACCGAGGCCGACAACCACTTCAACAACGCGCAGGACGCCCTGCGCCGCGGCGACCTGGCCGGGTACCAGCGCGAGAACGACCTCGCCCGCGACGCCATCCGCCG
>JBHEMB010000382.1:0-17898 GCA_046262855.1 Mycobacteriales bacterium
GCCCGCAACAAGATCCGGCAGTGGTTCGCGAAGGAGCGCCGCGAGGACGCCGTCGAGCAGGGCAAGGACGCGATCTCGCGCGCCGTGCGCAAGGCCGGTCTGCCGCTGCAGCGGATGCTCGGCGGCGACGCCCTGCCGACCATCGCGCGCGACCTGCGGCTGGCCGATGTCACCGCCCTCTACGTCGAGGTGGGGGAGGGCCGGGTCTCCGCGCAGACGGTCGTCCAGCGCGTCATGGCCGGCATGGGCGGCGAAGAGGGTGCTGTCGAGGACCTCGCCGAGACCGCCGTACCCACCAGGCAGGCGCGGGCGCGGACCCCCGGCGACCCCGGCATCGTGGTCGTCGGCGTCGAGGACGTCTGGGTCAAGCTGGCCAAGTGCTGCACGCCGGTGCCCGGCGACGAGGTCGTCGGCTTCGTCACCCGCGGCCGTGGTGTGTCCGTGCACCGCCGCGACTGCACCAACGCCGGCGAGATCCTCAGCCAACCCGACCGGCTCGTCGACGTGGAGTGGGCCCCCACCTCAGGGACGCTGTTTCTCGTCAACATCCAGGTCGAGGCGCTCGACCGGACGCGGCTGCTGTCGGACGTCACGCGGGTGCTCTCCGACGCGCACGTCAACATCCTGTCGGCAACCGTGACGACCACCCGCGACCGGGTGGCGGTCTCCCGGTTCTCCTTCGAGATGGCCGACCCGAAGCACATGGGCCACCTGCTCAACCAGGTCCGCGGCGTCGAGGGCGTGTACGACGCCTACCGCGTCACCTCCTGACGCTCCCTTGCGTCCGCTCAGGTGGACATCCGCAGGCTCAGCACGAGCGGACCAGCGTGGCGTACGCCGGGAGGGCACGCGCCAGGAGTCGCAAGATGGCCCTCCGAAGGCGCTGCTGGGGGCCAACTTGCGACCCCTGAGCTGCCGCGGCTGCCGCGCTGCCGTCGTACCTGCTGCTCGCGTCCGCTCAGGTGAAGGGCCGCGAGCCCACGACGAGCGGACGCGCAAGGCGCTAGGAGATGGTGACCTTCGTCAGGGAGATGGACAGCTTGGGCTTGCCGCCGCCGGCCTGGTTGGAGCCGTCGTCACCCGCCGCCGCGACCTTCTTGAGCACGTCGAGGCCTGAGGTGATCGTCCCGAAGGGCGTGTAGCTCGCGGGCAGCTGGGTGTCCTTGAAGACCATGAAGAACTGGCTGCCGTTGCTGGCGCCCCCACCGCTGTTCGCCATCGCGAGCGTGCCCGCGGGGTAGGTGGCGCCGGCCAGGTTCTCGTCGGCGAAGGTGTAGCCCGGGCCGCCGGAGGTGGTGCCGGACGGGTCGCCGCACTGCAGCACGAAGATGCCGCTGTTCACCACGCGCGGGCAGGGCGTGTTGTCGTAGAACCCTTGCTGCGCAAGGAAGACCAGGCTGTTGACGGTGCACGGCGCCTTGCTCGTGAGCAGGGTCGCGCTGACCTTCCCGCGGGTGGTCTCGAAGGTCACCTTCTGGGTGCCGGTGTTGCGGACACCGGTGGCCGGCGGGGTGCCGTCGACCTTGCGGGCCGCGGTGCCGGACGGGGTGTAGGTGCACGTGGCGGTGCCGCCGGTGTTGCCGTACTTGCTCGACGACACCGTGGTGTCCTTCTTCTCCGAGTCGCCGAGGCCGGCGACCAGAGCGATGGCGAGGACGACACCCACGATGGCGACCACGGCGGTGCCCACGAGGATCACGTTGCGGCGCTGACGACGCCGTGCCTCGGCCGCGACGCGACGGGCCGCCTGCCGCTCGGCGCGCATCCTGGCGAGCTCGCGCTCCCGCTTGTTGCTGGCCACGCTGGTGTCCTCCGTCGAGCAGGGGGTGGGGATTCCCGGGAATCCTACGGACCTCAGGTGCCGGTGGTGCGGAGGCTGCGGATGGTCGTGGCGCGGTTCGGCGTACCGTCACCCGGCGGGGTCGCCCCCGCGTCGGCGATCGCGGTCAGCACGTCGAGGCCTGAGGTGACCCGGCCGAAGTGCTTGTAGTGCGGCGGCAGCTGCGTGTCGCCGTAGCAGAGGAAGAACTCGCTGCCGTTGGTGCTCGGCCCGTGGTTGGCCATCGCGACGTTGCCCGCGGGATAGGTCGTGCTGCTGCTCAGGTTCTCGTCAGGGAAGGTGTAGCCGGGGCCGGTGCCCTTGGCGGGGTCGCCGCACTGCAGAAACTGCAGCCCCCCCGTCGTGAGCCGGCTGCAGGTTGTCCCGTCGAAGTACTTGTGCGCCGCGAGGAAGCCGAACGACCGCGTCGCGCACGGGGCGTCCGGGACGAGCAGGTCGAACACGATGGTGCCGCGGTTGGTCACCATCGTGGCGGCGCCGTTGCGCCGCGTGCCGAAGCCCGGGGGACTCGGCCGGGTGACGACGCGCGAGTTGACCGTGCCGTCAGGGCGGTAGACGCAGGGTTGGCGTGTCGGGCTCGGGGCAGTCGTCGCGGACCCGTCGCCCCCAGCCACGACCCTCGAGGCGGCAGCGGCCAGCAGCAGCAGGACGACCGTGCTGCCTCCCAGCACCCGTCGGCGGCGCTTGCGACGGCGCGCCTGCTCGCGCGCCCGCTGCCGCTCGACGCGGAGCCGCGCGAGACGGCGGTCCCGCTCGAGTGGGGTGCTCATCCAGGCCGATCCTAGGGAATCGCGCTGTCCTGCCCCGCTAGTGTCGACGGGACACGTAGAGGAGTCGTTCAGTGTTCGTGCGGGGTTTCGAGGCGGCTGCCTTCGGGACGAACTGCTGGGTCGTCGCGCCCGGCGAGGGCGAGCAGTGCGTGGTCATCGACCCCGGCATCGGCGTCGAGGAGCAGCTGGACGCGTTGCTGGAGCAGCACCGGTTGCAGCCCGTCGCGGTGCTGCTCACCCACGGCCACCTCGACCACACCTTCTCCGTGACGCCCGTGTGCGGCGCGCGGGGGATCCCGGCGTGGATCCACCCAGGCGACGAGGAGCTGCTCGACGACCCGATGAAGGGGCTGTCGCCGGAGACCCGCACGATGTTCGGCGGCCGCCTGCAGTGGTCGAAGCCGGACGACGTCGCGCTGCTCGACCCCCTGGTCCCGCTCGAGCTCGCAGGCCTCACCTTCCAGGTCGACTTCGCTCCCGGGCACACAGCCGGCTCCGTCGTGTTCGAGAGCGACCGCACGCTGTTCTCGGGCGACGTGCTCTTCCAGGGCTCGATCGGCCGCACCGACCTGCCCGGCGGTTCCTGGGCGCAGATGCAGGAGTCGCTGGCCCGGGTCGTACTGCCCCGGGCGGACGACACCGTGGTGCACTGCGGCCACGGGCCCTCGACGACGATCGGCCGCGAGCGCCTGACCAACCCGTTCCGGCAGGACCTCCCGGTGGCGCCGCCGTCGCGAGGGCTGTGATGGCGGCGTTCCAGGCGCCGAAGGGCACGTACGACGTGCTGCCCGGCTCGCCGTTCCTCGCGGTCCGCGACGGGCTGCTCGGGCCGGCCCGGCTCGCGGGGTACGGCTACGTCGAGCCGCCGGTGTTCGAGGACACGGCCCTGTTTGCGCGCGGCGTCGGCGAGTCCACCGACGTCGTCCAGAAGGAGATGTACACCTTCTCCGACCGCGGTGGCCGCTCCCTGACGCTGCGCCCTGAGGGCACCGCGAGCGTGGTCAGGGCCGTCCTCGAGCACGGCCTGCACAAGGGCCAGCTGCCGGTGAAGCTGCGGTACGCGGGCCCGATGTTCCGGGCCGAGCGCCCGCAGGCCGGCCGCTTCCGGCAGTTCCAGCAGTCGGGGGTCGAGGCCATCGGTCTCACCGATCCGGCACTGGACGCGGAGGTCGTCGCGCTGGCGTCGGAGGGCTACCGCAGGCTCGGCCTGCGCCAGGTCCGGCTGCTCCTCACCAGCCTCGGCGACGCCAGCTGCCGACCGGCGTACCGGGAGGAGCTGACGGCCTTCCTCGGAGGCCTCGACCTCGACGAGGCGACCCGTGCCCGCGCGGTCCTGAACCCGCTGCGGGTCCTCGACGACAAGCGGCCAGAGGTCCAGGCGCAGCTGACTGCCGCGCCCCTGATGGTCGACCGGCTGTGCGCCGACTGCAAGGCGCACCACGACGCGGTGGTCGACGGCCTGCAACGGCTGGGCGTGCCCTTCGAACCCGCACCCCGGCTCGTCCGCGGCCTCGACTACTACATGCGCACGACCTTCGAGTACGTCCACGACGGGCTCGGCGCGCAGTCGGCCCTCGGCGGCGGCGGCCGGTACGACGGGCTGTCGGAGTCGATCGGTGGCCCGCCGCTGCCCGGCATCGGGTGGGCCCTCGGCATCGAGCGCACCATGCTCGCCCTGGAGGCAGAGGGCATCGCCGTCCCGTCCGACGACCGGGTGCAGGCCTTCGTCGTACCGCTCGGGGCCGCCAAGGCCTGGGCCGTGGGTTTCGTCGGGCAGCTCCGCGCCGCCGGCATCGCGGCCGACCTGGCGTACGGCGACCGCGGCCTCAAGGGCGCCATGAAAGCGGCGGACCGCTCCGGCGCGCGCTTCGCTGTCGTCGTCGGCGAACGCGATCTCGAGGCCGGCGTCGCACAGCTCAAGGACCTCTCGAACGGCGAGCAGACCGCCGTACCTCTGAACGAACTGCTGGAGAAGCTTTCATGATGCGCACGCACGAGGCCGGCACGCTCCGCAAGGAGCATGCCGGCGAGACCGTCACGCTCGCGGGCTGGGTCGGACGGCGGCGGGACCATGGCGGCGTCGCGTTCCTCGACGTCCGCGACCGAAGCGGCTCGGTGCAGGTCGTGCTGCACGACGCCATCGACTTCCGCGTCGAGTCGTGCGTGCAGGTCACGGGGACGGTGCAGGTGCGGCCCGAGGGCAACGCCAATCCGGCCTCACCCACGGGTGAGATCGAGATCGCCGTCGACAAGCTCGAGGTGCTCACGCCCTCGGCGGCGCTGCCGTTCCAGCTCGACGACGAGGTGGGCGAGGAGGCGCGCCTCAAGCACCGGTACCTCGACCTGCGGCGGCCCGCGCCGGCTGCGGCTCTGAAGCTCCGCTCGGACGTCAACCACGTCGCGCGGGAGGTCCTGCACGACCGCGGCTTCCTGGAGATCGAGACCCCGACGCTGACGCGGAGCACCCCCGAGGGGGCGCGCGACTTCCTCGTTCCCGCGCGGCTCAAGCCGGGGTCCTGGTACGCGCTGCCGCAGTCGCCGCAGCTGTTCAAGCAGCTGCTGATGGTGGCCGGGGCGGAGAAGTACTTCCAGATCGCCCGTTGCTACCGCGACGAGGACTTCCGCGCCGACCGGCAGCCGGAGTTCACCCAGCTCGACATCGAGATGAGCTTCGTCGACCAGGACGACGTCATCGAGCTGGCCGAGGCCGTGCTGCGGGCCCTGTGGTCGCTGATCGGTCATGACATCCCGGAGATCCCGCGGTTGAGCTATGCCGAGGCGATGCGCCGTTACGGCTCGGACAAGCCGGACCTGCGCTTCGGGCTCGAGCTGGTCGAGATGACGGGCTACTTCAAGGACACGCCGTTCCGGGTCTTCCAGTCGGAGTACGTCGGCGCGCTCGTGATGCCGGGCGGCGCCGCGCAGCCGCGCAAGCAGCTCGATGCCTGGCAGGAGTGGGCGAAGCAGCGTGGCGCCCGCGGGCTGGCCTACGTGCTGTTCAACGAGGACGGGACCCTCGGCGGGCCGGTGGCGAAGAACCTCTCAGAGTCTGAGGTCGCCGGACTGCGCGAAGCGGTCGGCGCCGCCGTCGGTGACTGCGTGTTCTTCGCGGCGGGCTCGACCCGGGAGGCCCGCGCTCTGCTCGGGGCCGCGCGCAACGAGATCGCCCGCCGCCTCGAGCTGATCGACGAGTCGGCCTGGTCGTTCGTGTGGGTCGTGGATGCGCCGCTGTTCGAGCCGGCCTCGGTCGCGGTCGCCTCCGGTGACGTCGCCGTCGGAGCGGGCGCATGGACCGCGGTGCACCACGCCTTCACCTCGCCGAAGCCGGAGTACCTCGACAGCTTCGACTCCGACCCGGGGGAGGCGCTGGCGTACGCCTACGACATCGTCTGCAACGGCAACGAGATCGGCGGCGGGTCGATCCGTATCCACCGCCGCGACGTCCAGGAGCGGGTCTTCGCCGTGATGGGGATCGCGCCGGAGGACGCGCAGGAGAAGTTCGGCTTCCTGCTCGAGGCGTTCTCCTACGGCGCGCCGCCGCACGGCGGGATCGCCTTCGGCTGGGACCGGGTCTGCGCGCTGCTGTCCGGCGCGCCGTCGATCCGGGACGTCATCGCGTTCCCCAAGAGCGGCGGCGGCTACGACCCGCTGACGGCCGCGCCGGCACCGATCACCGCCCAGCAGCGCGCCGAGGCCGGCGTCGACTGGACCCCCGAGGACACCTAACCCCCCCAACCACGGGGTCACCAGCGGGAGCGGACCTGGAGGGGGCCGCTGGTGAAGTGGTGGTCGTTGCGCATCCCGAGGTGCCGGTAGAGCCCGAAGCCCGCGGCGTTGTCGGCGTACATGCCGAGCGTCACCACATCCGCTCCCTCCTCGAACATCCGCCGCGCCAGCGCGGCGGTCACGGCCGCGCCGAGGCCCTGACCGCGCGCCGACGGGTGTGTGGCGATGCTCGACAGGTGCCCGACGCCGGTCGCGCCGGAGGTGTCAGCCGCGCAGGCCAGCAGGCCCGCCGGACCCCGGACCCCGACCCACCGCCGTACGTGAGGGTCGTCCGCCTGGGCGCTGGCGGTGGGTGATGCCGCGGCGAGCAGGGACGCCACCTCTTCGGGGTGTACGTCGACGACCTCGCGCTCGCGCGGCTGCGCGGCCAGCGGTGCGTCGGCCCACCAGAACTCCCAGTCGGTGCCGTCGATCGCCACCCAGGCGGGCAGCAGCGGCGGGGTGCCGCGGGGCAGCGTGACGCGCGTGTTGTGCGTGATCTCGCCGACCAGGTCTGCGATCAGCGCCGCGACCGCCGCGGGCTCGCCGAGCGACATCAGGTAGCTGACGCGCTCCTCGGCATCCGTCGCACGCCACGCAACGGCGCCGTGGCCGGCCCAGCCGCCCACCTCGGGGGAGCGCAGCGAGCCGCGGACGTACGGGTCGTGGTCGGTCGCGAGCAGCACCTCGGCTGCGGAAGTCAGGACGGTGACGGCCACAGCACCGACCCTAGAGGGCGGACCGGCGCCGCCTCATCCGGATTCCAAGGGCCAGCAGCACGAGGCCGAGGACCGGCAGGCCGGTGCCGAGGCCGGTGGCGGCCAGGCCGCCACCGCCGGGCTTGCCGCTGCCGGCTCCGGGGTTGCTGCCGGGCGGCGTCAGCGGTGCCGGCGCGCCGGTGCCGGCGGGGGCGCCGAAGCGGTAGTTGAACGTCTTGGTCCCCTCGATCTGCAGCGGCGCGACGTCGGCGAACGACAGCCCGTTGTTCTGCGGGACCGCGCCGCCCTGGGGGCTCGCGACGACGAAGGCCGAGACCTCCTCGAGCAGGCTGCTCGCGGTCGGGTTGCCGATGGCCGACAGCGGGACCCGGATGGTGAGCCCGCCGTCCGTCGAGCCGGTGCCTGGGACGACCGGGGTGTTGAGCGAGCCCGCGGACCCGGGCGGGGCGTCGTAGGTCAGGTAGTTCGGCTTGCAGCCGGAGACCGAGCAGAGGTCGACCGCGGCGGTGTGGCCGCCGTAGTACGACATCGTGCCGGCGACGGTGGACTCGGCGGCCATGAAGTACAGCGTGTTGCCCATCTGCCAGCGCACGATGACCTGGGCGTTCGGCGTCGCCGCCGTCTGCGCGACGCTGGCCAGGCTGTCGCCGGTCGTGATCCGCGCGACCAGGTCGTCGCCGACCCGCTCCAGCTTCAGCGACGTGACGTCGGCGCCGGGGACGTTGGTGCCGCCCAACGGCTGCAGCAGTGCGTCGCCCCGGGGGTCCGTGATGGAGCTGATGGGTGCGGTCGACTCGTACGGCGTCAGCAGCTTGCCCGTCAGCGCGCTGTAGCCCGTGTTCTGCGTGACGATGGTGTCGAGCGCGGCGCCCTGGTGGTCGGCGGCGGTGTCATTGACGTCGGAGGAGAAGTCACCGGCCTGCGACAGGCCGTTGCTCGAGTCGGTGTAGATGATGCGCGTGCGGCCGTTGAGCGGGTCGACCACCAGCTTGAAGAAGTCGGCCTGGTTGCGGTTGCCCGCGCCGGTGATGCACGCCGTACCGAGCAGGCAGATGTCGTTGTAGTGCATGGGGTGCGGCGCCGCGACGACCTGATGACTGACCGGACTGCTGCTGTCGGCGTGCGTGACCTGGTTGAAGTACAGGTCCCAGGTCTGGCCGAGCTTGGCGCTCGGGCCCTTGGAGCCGAGCTGCTTCAGGGTGCGCGCCGTGCCGTACCAGGCGACGTCGATGATGCCCGGCGCCTTGCCGGCGGCGACCCAGGGGAAGACGTTCACGTTCGACGGCGCGCGGCTGATCACCCGCGGTGCGCTCCAGCTCTTCCACTCGTTGTCGGCGCCGGGACGGGCCCACGAGTACCAGACCTGGTAGGTCTTGTGGTCCACCCAGACCGCGTAGAGGTTGCGGGCGCCGTCCTGAGCCAGCACCGGGAACAGCGTCTCGGGGTCACCGACGAGGTCGCCGAGCATCTCGTTGTAGTGGAACGTCAGCAGCCCCGCGGCGTTCGGCACCCCGACCGCGAGAGCCAGGCTGTTTCCCTTGGGTCCGGTCGTCATGCCGAGGAACTTGCCGGTGTGCTGATCGACGAGCGGCACGCCGTGGTTCGGGTCGTGCTTGCCGTCGTCGGCGTACTCGCCGGCCACGGTGCTGTAGTCGGTGCCGTCGGTGGACATGTCGACGGCGTCACCGGTCGTCTGGTCGGCGTACTCCATGTAGTTGAGCGGCACCTTGCCCTTGTAGGGGCTGATCGTGTGGTCGCTCGGCTGCGGGTCGAACAGCGCCATCCACTGCCGGTCGCCGCCCGGGGTGCCGATCGCGGCCGGGTTGGCCACGCTCGTCGTCTTACCGTCGTCCGTCGTGGTGACCGCGGTGAAGGACACCAGCGCCGCCAGGTCGTTGAAGAACGCCTGCCCGTTGCGGGCGATCTTGATCTCGGTATCGCCGCCGCCCGGGCCGAGGGCGCTCTTGGTGGGCACATAGCCCAGCGACCCGGCCCGGTCGGTGTTTGCCGGCAGGTTCTGCACGATCCGGTAGCTGTCACCGCCGTCCACGCTGACGTTCCAGATGCTGCGCTGGGTGCCGGTGCCCTGCGGCCCGGTCGCATGGATGGCGCCCGTCTTCGGGTTCACCTCCAGGTTCGGCTCGCCGTACACGTGGATCGGGTCCACGATCCGCGGCACGCCGAAGCTCGGCGTGGTCGACGGGCCGGAGGCGAAGCTGGACGGAGCCAGCGCCGCGGTGCAGGCGAGGGCGAGAGCGGGGACGGCAAACAGCTGGGTACGGCGCACGGGGACCCCTTTCGCCGTACTCGTCCCCATTTCCTGCCCGCCCAGACCCCTGCCTTCACTTCTTCACCGCGCGGCCAGCTCTCGCCGCTCCGGCCACGCTCGACGTGGCGGGGCCAAGGGCCAACGTGGTGAGCATCCGGAGGCATCCCGGCGGGACGTAGGGTCGAACGCGTGGAGCCGAGCCTGTTCGACGCCGCGGAGGCTGCCGCGGCCGCGCGGGTGGCTCCGCTGGCGGTGCGGATGCGCCCGCAGACCCTCGACGAGGTGGTCGGGCAACAGCACCTGATCGGGCCTGGCACCCCGCTGCGGCGGCTCATCGAGGGCGACGCGCCGCTGTCGGTGATCCTGCACGGCCCGCCGGGGACCGGGAAGACGACGCTGGCGTACCTGATCGCGAGCCGGACGAAGCGCCGGTTCCGTGAGCTGTCAGCGGTCACCGCCGGCGTGAAGGACGTCCGGCAGGTGGTCGAGGAGGCCAAGCGGGCGCTGGGGGAGACCGGAGCCCAGACCGTGCTGTTCATCGACGAGGTGCACCGGTTCTCCAAGACCCAGCAGGACGCGCTGCTCCCGAGCGTGGAGAACCGCTGGGTCACGCTCGTGGCCGCGACCACCGAGAACCCCTTCTTCAGCATCATCAGCCCGCTGCTGAGCCGCTCCCTGCTGCTCACCCTGCAGCCGCTGACGGATGCCGACATCGAGACCGTCGTCCGCCGCGCGCTGGAACGGGACCTGCACGCCACGATCGACGACGAAGCGCTCGACTTCCTCAAGCGCCTCGCCGGCGGTGACGCGCGCCGGGCGCTGACCGCCCTCGAGGCCGCCGGGGACGACCACATCAGCCTCGCCGCCCTCGAACGGGCGGTTGACCGCGTGGCCGTGCGGTACGACCGGGACGGCGACCAGCACTACGACGTGATCAGCGCCTTCATCAAGAGCATCCGCGGCTCGGACGTCGACGCCGCGCTGCACTACCTGGCGCGGATGATCGAGGCGGGGGAGGACCCGCGCTTCATCGCCCGTCGGCTGGTGGTGCACGCCAGCGAGGACGTCGGCATGGCCGACCCTTCGGCGCTGCAGACAGCGGTGGCCGCGGCGCACGCGCTGGAGCTGATCGGCATGCCCGAGGCGCGGATCAACCCGGCGCAGGCCACCATCCACCTCGCCCTGGCGCCCAAGTCCAACGCCGTCGTGATGGCCATCGGCGCCGCGCAGGCCGATGTCCAGCGCGGCCTGACCGGCACCGTGCCCCCGCACCTCCGCGACGCCCACTACCCCGGAAGTCAGAAGCTGGGGCACCAGGGCTACCGCTACCCTCACGACCACCCGGGGAGGGTCGTCGCCCAGCAGTACGCGCCGGACCCGGTGGTCGGTCGGGAGTACTACCTCCCTGGCGATCTGGGAGTCGAGCGCGTCGCCAAGGAGCGGCTCGCGGGGCTGCGTGAGGTGTTGCGCGGTGACCGTGAGGTCGTGGCCGAGGACGTCACGCAGGGCTTCCGTCCCAGAACCAACGAAACGCCTGAGGAGAGCACGTGATCGACGTCGGGGACCTGGTCGGCCTCATCTTCGCCGGCTTCTTCGCGCTCGCCATGGTGGGGCTGACCTATGTGTTCTTCCGGTTGAGCCGGACGGTCGACCAGCTGACCAAGACGGTCGGGGAGCTGACCGCCAGCACGATGCCGCTGCTCGGCGAGGTCACCACCAGCGTCACGCACGTCAACTCCGAGCTCGTCCGGGTCGACGCGATCACCTCCAACGTGCAGTCGATCACGACCAACGTGAGCGCGCTGTCGAGCCTGTTCGCCGCGACCCTGGGCAGCCCGGTCGTGAAGGTGGCGGCGTTCTCCTACGGCGTACGGCGGGCAGCAGGCAAGCGGAACGCGGCCGACATCGAGAAGCGCGTGAAGGCCGAGCTCAAGGCGGAGAAGAAGGCGGCGAGGCAGCAGTGACGCGCAGGCTCTTCTACATCGCGCTGGGGGCGACGGCCGGCGTGCTCCTCGTCCGCAAGCTCACGCAGACCGCGGAGAAGCTGGCGCCGAACAAGGCAATCCCCGGCGCGTTGGGCAACCTCAGTGATGCGATCCGGCAGTTCGGCGCGGACGTGCGGGAGGGCATGGCCGAGCGCGAGCAGGAGCTCCGCGAGGGACTGGGGCTGGACGATGCGGTCTGAGGAGATCCAGCAGCGTTTCCTGGGCCACTTCGAGCGCCACGGCCACACGGTCGTCCCGAGCGCCAGCCTGATCGCGGACGACCCGACGCTGCTGCTCGTCAACGCCGGCATGGTGCCGTTCAAGCCCTACTTCCTCGGCGAGCAGCCGGCCCCGTGGAGCCGCGCGACCAGCATCCAGAAGTGCGTGCGCACCCTCGACATCGACGAGGTCGGCAAGACCACGCGGCACGGCTCGTTCTTCCAGATGGCCGGCAACTTCAGCTTCGGTGACTACTTCAAGGAACGCGCGATCGAGTTCGCGTACGACCTGGTCACCCGCCCGCAGTCGGACGGCGGCTTCGGGCTCGAGGAGTCGAAGATCTGGCCGACCGTCTACCTCGACGACGACGAGGCCTACGAGCTGTGGCGCAAGGTCGGCGTCCCCGACGAGCGCATCCAGCGGCTCGGGCTGTCCGAGAACTACTGGCACATGGGCGTTCCCGGTCCCGGTGGGCCGTGCTCCGAGATCAACTACGACCGCGGCCCCGACTACGGCGCCGAGGGCGGGCCGGCGGTGAACGGCGAGCGGTACTTGGAGATCTGGAACCTGGTCTTCATGCAGTACCAGCTCGAGACCGTCCGCTCGAAGGTCGACTTCGACATCAGCGGGCCGCTGCCGAAGCAGAACATCGACACCGGCATGGGCCTCGAGCGGGTGGCCGCGGTCCTGCAGGGCGTCGACAACCTCTACGAGATCGACACCAGCCGGATCATCCTCGACAAGGCGTCCGAGCTGACCGGTGCGGCGTACGGCCGCGACCACGGAGCCGATGTCCGGCTGCGCGTCGTGGCCGACCACGTCCGGACCGCGCTGATGCTGATCGGGGACGGCGTCACGCCGTCGAACGAGGGCCGCGGCTACGTGCTCAGAAGGATCGTCCGCCGCGCCATCCGGGCGATGCGGCTGCTCGGCGCGCACGAGCCGGTGATCAGGGAGCTCGTCGACGCGAGCATCACGGCCATGGGCCCGCAGTACCCCAGCCTCGTGACCGACGCCGAGCGCATCCAGGCGGTCGCCCAGGCCGAGGAGGGCAGCTTCCTCGAGACCATCAGCAGGGGCTCCACCATCTTCGACCAGTCGGTGCCCGAGGCCCGCAAGGCGGGCGGCCTGCTGTCGGGTCAGAAGGCCTTCCAGCTGCACGACACCTACGGCTTCCCCATCGACCTCACCCTTGAGATGGCGGCCGAGGCCGGGCTGTCCGTTGACGAGGCCGGCTTCCGCAGCCTGATGCAGCAGCAGCGCGACGCGGGCAAGGCCGACAGCAAGGCCAAGAAGCTCGGCCACGTCGACGTCAGTGCCTACCGCGGCCTGCTCGACCAGGCGGGGGCCAGCACCTTCACCGGCTACTCGGAGGTCGTCTCCGAGGGCACCGTCCGCGGACTGCTCGTCGACGGCGTCGTCGCGAGCGCCGCCGGCGAGGGCAGCCAGGTCGAGATCGTCCTCGACCGCACCCCCTTCTACGCCGAGGGCGGCGGCCAGCTCGCCGACCAGGGCCGGATCGTGCTCGCCAACGGGGCGGTCATCGAGGTCGACGACGTCCAGCGGTCGCTGCCCGAGCTCGTCGTGCACCGGGCCCGGGTCATCAGCGGGGAGCTCACCGTCGGCGCCCAGGCGCAGTCCCACGTCGACGTCGAGCGGCGCCGGGCGATCAGCCGCGCCCACACCGCCACCCACCTCGTGCACCAGGGGCTCCGCAACGCGCTGGGGGAGCAGGCCACGCAGGCGGGCTCGGAGAACCACCCGGGACGGTTCCGGTTCGACTTCTCGAGCCCTACCGCCGTACCGGAATCCGCCCTCGCCGACGTCGAGCAGCAGATCAACGAGATCGCGCTGGCGGACCTCGAGGTGCGTGCCTTCCTCACCAGCCAGCAGGAGGCGCTGAAGATGGGCGCGATGGCCCTCTTTGGCGAGAAGTACGGCGAGACGGTGCGGGTCGTCGAGGTCGGCGACTACGCGAGGGAGCTGTGCGGCGGCACGCACGCCGCGCGCTCCGGTCAGCTCGGCATGATCACGCTGCTCAGCGAGCGGTCCATCGGCTCGGGGGTACGAAGGGTCGAGGGGCTCGTCGGCTACGACGCGTACAGCTTCCTCGCGAAGGAGCACACGCTGCTCAACGGCCTCGCCGGCCTGTTCAAGGTGCCGAGCGAGGAGGTCCCGGAGCGCGTCCAGGCCGTCATCGACAAGCTCCGAGACACCGAGAAGGAGCTCGCGCAGCTGCGCGCGGGCGCCGTCCTGCAGCAGGCGGGCGAGCTCGCCAAGGCGGCGAAGGACGTCTTCGGGCTCCAGTACGTCGGTGTGCGGGCGCCGGACGGCACCGCCGGCGACCTCGTGCCCAACCTCGCGCTCGACATCCGCGGCCGGCTCTCCGGGCCCGGTGCCGTGCTCGTGGCCTCAGGCGGGGACCGGGTCACGCTGGTCGCCGCGGTCAACGACGGCGGGCGGGCGCGCGGCCTGTCGGCGAACGACCTGCTGCGCGAGGCGGCCGGGCACGTCGACGGCAAGGGCGGCGGCAAGGACGACATCGCCCAGGGCGGCGGCACGAACCCCGCCGGCATCACGGCCGCCCTCGAGAGCGCGGAGCACCTCGTCGGCCGCATCGCGACTGCCTAGCGCCCTGATGATCTTCGTCAAACTGCTGTCCGGGACGGCTGCAGCACCGCAAGGTGACGAAGATCGCCGCCCCCGCCGCGGTGATCTTCGTCAGGATGCGCTCAAGGCCGCCTTCTGGACCGCAAGGTGACGAAGATCGGGGCGCTCGGGACGGTGGTCGCGGTCGACGTCGGCACCGTCAGGGTCGGCGTCGCCGACAGCGACCCGCACCGGATCCTCGCGAGCCCGGTGGAGACCGTTCCCGCGCCGGGGCACGCCCGGGTCCTGGAGATCTGCGCCGAGCGGGACGCGGTCCTGATCGTGGTCGGCCTGCCCACCAGCCTGTCGGGTACGGCGGTGAGCGCGAGTGCCGAGATGGCCCGGGCCTGGGTGGCGCAGCTGCACACCGAGATCCCGGTCGAGCTCGTGGACGAGCGGCTGACCACGGTCAGCGCCACCGCTGCACTGCGCGCGTCGGGGAAGAAGGCCGATCGCCGGCTGATCGACCAGGCGGCCGCGGTGGCCTTGCTCCAGGGTTTCCTCGACCGCCGGTGACCGTGCGCCCGCCGCTTCCGGCTGAGGGCTGGTAGGTCCAGCGCTCTCAGCCGCCCGGCCGCGTAGCGAAGGCCTGCTCGAGTGCCTGTCGCCCCGTCGCCCCGGTGCTCATGATGACCTCGTCGCCGGACCGCAGCCGTGAGTCACCGCGGAGCCGGACGAGCGCCTGGTCGCGGACGACGAGGTTCACCCAGACGTCCTCGCCACTCGCCTGGTCCGAGACCTCGTCCACGGTGGCGCCGTCCGCGAAGGAGCCGGCCTCCACAACGAGGCGCACGACGTTCTCGGGCTCATCCGCCAGCCGCACACCCAGTGCGAACGGCTGCGGTGGCCTCTCACGCATGGGCACCCGCAGCGCGCGGGCCACGGTCGGGACGAGCCCGCCTTGGAGCACGACAGAGAGCATCACGACGACAACGACCACGCCGTACAGCCGATCCGCGGACGGGACGTCAGCATGCAGGACCAGAAAGCCCAACAGGATGGGCACGGCCCCCTTCAACCCTGCGAACAGCACGAAGAGCGTCTCGTTGCGAGCGAGTCGCGCTGGAAGCAGGCAAGCACCGACGAACAGGGGGCGAATGACCACCGTCAGGACCGCGAACACTGCCAGCGCTGGCAGCCACACGTCCTGATGACCGAGCACCCGGATGTCGACGGTAAGGCCCAGGACGACGAACGCCACGATCTCCGCGAGGCTCGCGAGCGCGCCATGGAAGCGCTCGATCTCCCTCTTGAAGGGCGCCCGCTCCTCGCCGATGACGATGCCCGCGACGAAGACGGCCAGGAACCCCGACCCGTGCGCCAGCGTCGTCAACCCGTACAGGCTCAGCACGGCCGCGAGGGTCTGCAGCGGGTACAGCCCCTCGCTCGGCAAGCTCACCCGTCGCATCGCAACCAGCAGCGCATGACCACCGATCAGCCCTAAGACGGCGCCGACACCCATCTGGAGCACGAACTGGCCGCCGACGTCCGCGATCGCACCACCGCTGACGGACCCTGCGGCCAAGAGGCTGACGAGAAGAGCGATCCCGACGGGGTCGTTGGCCCCGGACTCACCTTCCAGCACCGTTCCGGAACGCCCGCCGACCTCCTGCTGCCCGAGCACGCTGAACACGACAGCCGGGTCTGTCGGGGCCAAGGCGGTGCCGACGAGGAGAGCGACGTACCACGAGACTCCGAGCACGACGTGCACGGCGGCCGCAAGCGCACCTGTGGTGAGAAAGGTGCCCAGGACACCGACCAGAAGGACGGGACCGGCCGCCCCGCGCATCCGGTCCCAGCCGATGTGCATGCCACCGTCGAACAGGATGCACAGCAGCGCCACCGTCACGATCCGCTCGACCAGCTGCTCGTCAGGCGACGAGCCGCCCACGACGGCGGCGTAGATCGATGCGGCGATGAGGAAGACCGCTGGCGCGGGGATGCTCAGCCGACGCGACAGCCGACCAGACAGGAGCGCAGCAATGCCCGCCGATCCAGCTATGAGCAGCAGAAAGGCATAGGGACGGGAGTCGGACATGGGGCCTCTCAGGGCAGCAAAGACAGGTTCGCCGACCAGGCTTCCCGGCACTCCGCACACAGCATATCGGCGGGGCTCGATCTCGCGCTCCGTGTCATCATGCGCCAGCCGTCTTCTCTACTTCGTCTGCCTCTCCGCATAGTATGTGGCGATGGGTTCGGTGGAAGCGAAAGTGACCCGCAACGGGCAGATGTCCTTGCCTGCTGAGCTGCGCCACCGATGGGGTGCCGGTTCGGTGCTGGTGATCGACCGCGGGGACTACGCCATCGTGCGACCGATCCCGGCCGACACGGTGAGCGCTCTGCGTGGCGCCCATGCCGGTCCAGGGCTGACCTCCGAGCAGGCGCGCGCGCTCGACCGCGCCGACGACCACGATCGACCCGTCACGGCCCCGCGCAGGTGACCGTCCTCGACGCTTATGCGGTTGTCGCCTACCTGCGGGCGGAGCCGTGCGCGGACGAGGTCGCGGCGCTGCTGCGCGGCGCCAGCACCCTGTCGGCGGCCAACGCCGCCGAAGTAGTTGACCAGCTCACCCGAGTGTTCGGCAGCGACCCCGACAACGTCCACGCAGACCTCGCACTGCTGGCGAACGCCGGGATGGAGCTCAGCCCCGTGACACCCGACCTGGGTCTGCTCGCTGGACGGATCCGGGCGAAGCACTACGACCGCGACCGGGCCGCCGTCAGCCTGGCGGACTGCATCGGTGCCGCCACCGCCCTGAGCCTCGACCGAGCCCTCGCAACCTCGGACCCAGCCCTTGCCGGCGTCGTCCGCGCGGAGGGCGGCAAGATCCACGCCCTCCCGGACAGTGGAGGCGTCCGCCCCTAAGACGGGTGGCGCCACGGGCGAAACGGCTCTCCCCGTGCTCGCCGATATCGTGGTGGTTGTGGAGAAGCGCCTGCCCAAGCCCGTCGGCCTGACCGTGGTCGGGGTCGTGGCCCTTGCGCTGGTCGCGGGCCTGCTCGTGGGCGCTCGGACCGTCTACAACGTCGCCTTCGGGGCGCCCGACTACAGCGGGACGGGCACCGGCGCCGTGGTGGTCCAGGTGCGCAGCGGCGACAGCGCCCGGTCGGTGGGGGAGACCCTCGTCGACGAGGGCGTCGTCAAGAGCGTGAAGGCGTTCACCAACGCCGCCAAGGACACTCCGGACTACCGCAAGCTGCAGCCCGGCTTCTACGAGCTGCGCCTGAAGATGGCGGCCAAGACGGCCCTCGGCTACCTCCTGGACGGCAAGCACCGCAAGCGCGGCCGGGTCACGATCCCGGAGGGGGCGCCGCTCGCGCAGGTGGTGGACCGGCTGGTGAAGTACACCGAGCTCCAGCGCGACGACGTCATCGCGGCGCTCGGGAACCCCGCGGTGCTCGGGCTGCCGGGTTACTCCGGCGGCAAGCCGGAGGGGTTCCTCTTCCCTGCCACCTACGACGTCGAGCCGGGCACGGGGGCGGTCGACGCGCTGCAGCTGATGACCGAGAAGTACTCCGAGGTGGCGGGCGGCCTCGACCTCGACAACGGCGCCAAGGCGGTCGGCCTCACGCCGTACCAGGTGGTGATCCTCGCCAGCATCATCGAGAAGGAGACGCCGCAGCCGGGCGACCGGGCGAAGGTCGCGCGGGTCGTCCTTAACCGGCTCGCCAAGGGGATGCG
>JBHEMB010000383.1:0-3715 GCA_046262855.1 Mycobacteriales bacterium
GATCAGTGCGTTGCTCACGAGGTTGCCGAACACCTGTCGAAGGCGTGCGGAGTCGCCCGCTACGACCGGCGGCGGCCCAGCGGCCACCGCCTCGAGTGTCACGGCACGCGAAGGGTCGATGGCTCGCGCGTCAGCCACGGCATCGCCAGCGAGCTCGAGAAGGTCGACGGGCGAGTGCTCGAGCGGTCGCTGCTGATCGAGTCTCGCGAGTAGCAGCAGGTCATCGACGAGCACCCCCATCCGGGACGCCTCGTTCTCGACCCGCGACATCGCCCGCTCGACATCCGCTCGGGCGGGCAACGCGCCTTGCCTGTACAGCTCGGCGAAGCCGCGGATCGACGTCAGCGGCGTACGGAGCTCGTGCGAGGCATCCCCGACGAACCGGCGCATCCGCTCCTCGGAGGCGCGGGCCTCTGCCTCGGAGGCGGCCTGTTCGGCGAAAGCCGACTCGAGCCGCGTGGCCATCGTGTTGAACGAGTGGGAGAGCGACCCGACCTCCGTGCGCGGATCGCTCTCCGGAGCCCGCTGCGTGAGGTCGCCCTCTGCAATGGCCTCCGCTGCCGCCTCGACGGCGACCAGCGGCCGCAAGGACCGTCGTACGACGAGAGAGCCGGCGACCCCGAGCAGCACGAGCACAGCGAGCCCGATGAACGTCTCGAGCGAGCGCAGTCGCCCGACCGTGCGCTGAACCTCGTCGAGAGGGACGGCAACGTAGAGCGTGCCGTCGACGCCGCCGAGGCTGGTGGGGACGTCGATGACGCGCCAGCTCTTGTCACGCGAAGTGGCGGAGACAGTGAACGGTGTCAGCGACTGAGGCGGGGTGGAGGGCACGCGTGGTGCGGCGACGTCGGGGGCAAGCGAGTTGCGCAGCGGAGTTCCGCCGCCCGTCGGCGCGAACTGCAGATAGATCGTCCCGAACGCATCCGGCCTGCCTGGTCCACCCTCGCCGAGGCCGGCGTAGCCGCTGAGGAGTCTGGCGACGGCGCCCTGATCGCGAACCGCTGACTCGAGCTGCTGGTCGACCCGATCCAGCAGATAGCCGCGCAATGCTGTCGTCGCTGCGAGCCCGCTCACCGCAAGGCCGAGGGCCGCGAGCACGACCAGCGCCACGACCAGCTTCACCCGGAGCGGCGTCCGGGACCAGAGCGAGGTCACGTCACGAACGCGGGATGCGCATCACGTAGCCGACTCCGCGCAGCGTGTGCAGCAGCCGCGGCTCTGTGGTGTCGACCTTGCGGCGCAGGTAGGAGACGTAGGACTCGACGACGTTGGCGTCGCCGCCGAAGTCGTAGTTCCAGACGTGGTCGAGGATCTGCGCCTTCGACAGCACCCGGCCGGTGTTCTGCATGAAGTACCGCAGCAGCTTGAACTCGGTCGGCGAGAGCGGCACAAGGCCACCGTTCTTCCAGACCTCGTGGGTGTCCTCGTCGAGCTCGATGTCGGCGAACGACAGGTGCTTCGCGGCTGCGGGCGAGCTCGAGACCCGGCGCAGGACGGCCCGGATCCTCGCGACGACTTCCTCGAGCGAGAACGGCTTCGTCACGTAGTCGTCGCCACCGAGGGTGAGCCCCTGCACCTTGTCCTCGGTCGCGTCCTTGGCGGTAAGGAAGACGACCGGCGTGCGTACCCCGTCCTGCCGCAACCGCCGCACGACGCCGAACCCGTCGAGGCCGGGCATCATCACGTCGAGCACGAGCAGGTCTGGCCGGAAGGTGCGCGCCTTGTCCACGGCCTCGAGCCCTCCGGCGGCGGTCTCGACCTCGAAGCCGGCGAAGCGCAGCGACGCCGACAGCAGCTCGACGATGTTCGGCTCGTCGTCGACGACGAGCAGGCGGGCCTCGGGGGCGGTGGTCGTCATGCTTCCACCATGGCCGGTTCAGGCTCGACGACGGCTGCGGGGAGCCTGGGAACTCGCTGTGAGCCGGCCCACGCCACGGCGACGGTGGCCGCGCCTGCAACCACATCGATCAGGTAGTGGTTGCCGGTCACCACGACGAAGAAGACCGTCAGCACGACATGCAGCCACCCCGCGACGCGCCACCTCAGCGACCGCGTCATGAGCATGACGGTCATCGCCACCCACACCGCCCAGGCGGTGTGCAGGGACGGCATCGAGCCGTACTCGTTCGGGTGCTGGACCGCGCCGTTGCCGGCGCCCCAGGTGCCCGACTGCGCGACGATGTCGACGAACCCGGATCCTGGCAGCAGGCGCGGCGGCGCAACCGGGTAGAGGAAGAACGCCATCAGCCCGATGACGTTGATGAGGACGAGGGCGTTGCGTGCCTGCCGGTAGACCTCGGCCCGCCACCACCAGCAGACGAGCAGCGCCACCATGGTGACGTTGATGTGGGCAAGGTCGTAGTAGTAGGACGCCGGGTCCTGCAGCCAGCCGATGCCTGCGAGCCAGTGGTCCGCGCGCAGCTCCAGGCCCCCCGGGGTCAGCCTGAGCATCGCCCGCCCGTGCGCGTACGCGGCGGCCGGTGTCGCGCGCGACTGGGAGGCGACCCAATCGTAGACGACCAGAAGCCCGAGCACGACGAGCAGCTCTCCGGCGAGCCGCGGCCTCCTTCTCACCGAACCATCCTGCCAGGATGCACAGGTGAACCACGGCGTCGACCTCGCGCTCCTCGCGGGATGCGGCCTGCTCCTCCCGGCGGTGCTCGCCGTCCGGCTCAGCAGCCGGACCGGCGTACCCGCCCTGCTCGTCTACCTCGGGATCGGGCTGGCGCTCGGCGAGGCGGGCCTCGGCATCCGCTTCGAGGACTACGACCTCACGGGTGAGATCGGGCTGGTAGCGCTCGCGGTCATCCTGGCGGAGGGCGGCCTCACCACCCGCTGGTCGCAGGTGCGACCGGCCCTCGCGCCGGCGGTAGTGCTCTCGACGTTCGGCGTGCTGGTCAGCGTCGCGGTGGTGTCGAGCTCGACCGTCCTGCTCCTGGGGACGAGCTGGCGCACCGCGCTGCTGCTCGGCGCCGCGGTCGCGAGCACCGATGCCGCCGCGGTCTTCAGCGTCCTCCGCCGCCTGCCCGTGAAGAGCCGGATCGGTCGTTTGCTGGAGGCGGAGTCAGGCCTCAACGACGCCCCGACGGTCGTCCTCGTGACCCTGGTCAGCTCCCACTCCTGGGCAACCACCAACGCCTTCGAGGTCGCCGGCTGGGTCTGCTACGAGCTGCTCGTCGGCTTGGCCGTCGGTCTCGCGATCGGCTGGGCCGGCCGACTGACCCTTGGCAGGCTGGCACTGCCGAGTGCCGGTCTTTACCCCCTCGCCACCGTGGGGGTGGTGCTGCTGAGCTTCGGCGCCGCCGGCACCCTGCGCGGCAGCGGCTTCCTCGCGGTGTACGTCGCTGGGCTCGTGGTCGGGAGCGCGCGGCTGCCGCACCGGCGGGCCGTCCTCGGGTTCGCCACCAGCCTCGCGCTGCTGGCGGAGCTGGGCCTGTTCGTCGTCCTCGGGCTGCTGGCCAGCCCGGAGCGGCTGGTGGAGGCGCTGCCGACGGCACTCGTCGTCGGTGCCGCGGCCTTGCTCGTCGCGCGCCCTCTCGCCGTACTCCTCTCGACCACGCCGTTCCGCATTCCGCTGCGGGAGCAGGCGTTCCTGGCCTGGGCGGGGCTGCGTGGTGCGGTTCCGATCGTGCTGGCGATCGTGCCGGTGACGCAGAACGTGCCGGGCGGGACCCGGGTCCTCGACGTGGTCTTCGTGCTGGTCGTCGTCTACACC
>JBHEMB010000384.1:0-17720 GCA_046262855.1 Mycobacteriales bacterium
CCCGGTGACGTCCGTCGAGAGGGGTACGACGACCTGCCGCCACGGCGTGACCTGGACCGGTCCGGTGGCCAGCTGCTCGAGCATCGAGGGCGTGAGCCGGCCCAGCGGCGGCAGCGCGACGACCTGCTCACCGTGCCGGCCGAGCGAGACGGCCGGGCCGACGGGCACCCGGTCGCCCAGTGGCCGGCCCCAGGTGATCTCGCGGACGCGCCAGGCAGAGCCGCGGATGTCGAGGAAGTGTGCGGCCGCCTCCAGCAGGGCCGGCACCGAACCGGGTCCGGCGTCGCGGCCGTCCACCACCAGCCGGCCGTCGACCAGAGCCAGGTCGGGACGCACCGACAGCACGTCCGGTCCACCGACGCCCAGGAGGAACCGGCCGGGCAGCGGCTCGAGCGCCAAGATCCCCGCGTCGATCTCGGCCACGACCGCGGCCAGGTCCCGCAGCGGTGAGGCGACGACGTTGCGCGCCGTGTCATGGGTCACGGCGGGCAGCAATCCGGCCGCGAACAGCACCGCCGCGAGCTCTTCCGCCGTACCCGGACGGAGGCCGCGAAGCTGGACGTTGCCGCGGGACGTGAGGTCGACGTTGCCGTCGCCAAAGGAGCGGGAAGCCGAGGCGAGTGCCGCCAGCTGGGGCCCGCTCAGGTAGCCACCGGGGACGCGCACCCGCACCAGGCCGCCGTCGACGGCGTCGTGCACGCGCACCACTCCGGGACAACGGTCGGCAGCGGTACGCACCGGGTCAGCCTAGAGGCCCTCAGCAGAGGGCTTACTAGAGTGCTGCGGTGCCCCGCGTTCTGCTGCTCTCGACGTCCGACACCGACCTGCTGAGCGCTCGGGCCTCGGGTGCCGACTACCGGCTCGCCAATCCGAACCGGTTGGCCGTCGAAGACCTGCCAGCGCTCGCCGACGGCGCCGATCTCGTGGTGCTCCGGCTGCTCGGGACGCGTCGGTCGTGGGAGGAGGGCATCGACGCCTTGCTGGCCATGCCGCAGCCGCTGGTCGTGCTGACCGGAGAGCTGCTGCCCAACCCCGAGCTGATGGCGATCTCCACCGTGCCGCTCGGGGTGGCGCAGGAGGCGCATGGCTACCTCGCCCAGGGCGGCAAGCACAACCTCCGGCAGCTGCACGCGTTCCTGTCGGACACGGTGCTGCTCACCGGCGAGGGCTTCGAACCGCCGCAGGAGCTGCCGGCCTGGGGGGTGCACGAGCGCGTCTCGAAGGCCAGCGGCCCGACGGTCAGCGTGCTGTTCTACCGGGCTCACGAGGTGTCGGGCAACACCGCCTTCATCGACGCGCTGTGCGATGCGATCGAGCGCAAGGGCGGCACGGCGCGGCCGTACTTCTGCGCCAGTCTCCGGACCCCCGACGCCGGTCTCCTGACCGCTCTCGAGGGCTCCGACGCGATCATCACCACCGTTCTCGCCGCGGGTGGCACCAGGCCCGCCACCGCGTCTGCCGGTGAGGACGACGAGGCCTGGGACGTCGGTGCGCTGGCGACGTTCGACGTGCCGATCCTGCAGGGGCTGTGCCTGACGAGCAGCCGCGCGACGTGGGAGTCGACCGACGAGGGGCTGTCCCCGCTGGACACCGCCACCCAGGTGGCGATCCCCGAGTTCGATGGCCGCATCATTACCGTGCCCTTCTCCTTCAAGGAGGTCGACGAGGATGGGCTGACGGTCTATGTGGCCGACGAGGAGCGGTGCGAGCGGGTCGCCGGCCTCGCCGTCCGGCACGGGCGACTGCGGCACCTCGCCAACGCGGACAAGCGGATCGGCCTGGTGCTGAGCGCCTACCCGACCAAGCACGCCCGCATCGGCAACGCCGTCGGCCTCGACACCCCCGCGTCCGTGATCAAGCTGCTCGATGCCATGCGCGCGGCGGGCTACCGGGTCGGTGAGCTGCCCAGCACGGGGGACGAGCTGTTCCACGCGCTCATCGCCGCGGGTGGTCAGGACCCAGACTGGCTCACCGAGGAGAAGCTGCAGGGCAACCCCATCCGGATCGCGGCCGCCGACTACCGGCGCTGGTTCGCCACCCTGCCGCAGGACTTCCAGGACGACGTCGAGAAGGCCTGGGGCCCGGCCCCCGGGGACCTGTACGTCGACCGCAGCCAGGACCCCGACGGCGAGGTCGTCGTCGCCGCTCTGCAGGCCGACAACGTCGTGCTGATCGTGCAGCCGCCGCGCGGGTTCGGGGACAACCCGGTCGCCATCTACCACGACCCGGACCTACCCCCCTCCCACCACTACCTCGCCGCCTACCAGTGGCTCGCGGGGTCCTTCGCTGCCGACGCGCTGGTCCATGTCGGCAAGCACGGCAACCTCGAGTGGCTGCCCGGCAAGACCCTCGGCATGAGCGCCTCCTGCGGGTCCGACGCGGCGCTCGGCGACCTGCCGCTCGTCTACCCCTTCCTCGTCAACGATCCCGGCGAGGGCACCCAGGCCAAGCGCCGCGCCCACGCCACCCTCGTCGACCACCTGGTGCCGCCGATGGCGCGCGCGGATTCGTACGGCGACATGGCGCGGCTCGAGCAGCTCCTGGACGAGCACTCCAACATCGCCGCCATGGACCCGGCCAAGCTGCCGGCGATCCGCGCCCAGATCTGGACGCTCATCCAGGCCGCCAAGCTCGACCACGACCTCGGCCTGGATGACCGGCCGCACGACACCGAGTTCGACGACTTCCTGCTGCACGTCGACGGCTGGCTGTGCGAGGTCAAGGACGTCCAGATCCGTGACGGGCTGCACGTCCTCGGCGAGGCACCGACGGGACAGGCGCGGGCCCTCATGGTGCTGGCGATCCTGCGGTCCCGGCAGATCTGGTCGGGCAAGCAGTCGCTGCCGGGGCTGCGTCAGGCGCTCGGCCTCGACACCGAGGACCTGGCCGCGACCGACCGGTTCGAAGAGCTCGCCCTCGGCCTGGTCACGGACCTCGAGGAGCACGACTGGGACCCGTCCCGCATCGCGCACCTCACCCAGGAACCGACCGTGGCGGAGATCCTGCGCTTCGCGTGTGACGAGGTCATCCCTCGGCTGGCCGGGACTTCCCAAGAGATCGACGCGGTCCTGCACGCCCTCGACGGCGGCTACGTCCCCGCTGGCCCCTCCGGCTCGCCGCTGCGAGGGCTCGTCAACGTCCTGCCGACCGGCCGCAACTTCTACTCGGTCGACCCCCAGGCGGTTCCGTCGAAGCTCGCCTGGGAGACCGGCCAGGCGATGGCCGACTCGCTGCTCGAGCGCTACCGCCAGGACCACGGCGAGTGGCCCGCCAGCGTCGGGCTCTCTGCCTGGGGCACGTCAGCGATGCGCACGTCCGGTGACGACATCGCGGAAGTCCTTGCGCTGCTGGGGATCCGGCCGGTCTGGGACGACGCCAGCAGGCGGGTCACGGCCCTTGAGCCCATCAGTCGCGAGGAGCTCGGCAGGCCGCGGATCGATGTCACGGTCCGGATCTCCGGGTTCTTCCGCGACGCCTTCCCGCACGTCGTCGCCATGCTCGACGACGCCGTGAAGCTCGCTGCGCAGCAGGGCGAGCCGGACAACTTCGTGAAGCTGCACGCCGACGCCGACGGCCACACCACTCGCGTGTTCGGGTCGAAGCCGGGTGCCTATGGCGCCGGGGTCCTGCCGCTGCTCGAGGCCGGGAACTGGCGCGATGACAAGGACCTGGCCGAGGTGTACGCGGTCTGGGGCGGATACGCCTACGGCCGCGGAGTGGACGGGGTCCCCGCTCGGGAGCAGATGGAGTCGACGTACAAGCGGATCTCCGTCGCCGCGAAGAACGTCGACACCGTCGAGCACGACCTCCTCGACTCCTCCGACTACTTCGAGTACCACGGCGGCATGGTCGCGATGGCGCGGGCGCTCACCGGCCGGGCACCGGAGGCCTACATCGGTGACAGCACCAGCCCCGACCGCATCAGGACCCGGACGCTGACCGAGGAGACGTCCCGGATCTTCCGCGCCCGGGTCGTCAACCCGAAGTGGGTCGAGGCCATGCGCCGGCACGGGTACAAGGGAGCCTTCGAGCTGGCCGCGACTGTCGACTACCTCTTCGGTTACGACGCGACGACCGGCGTCGTCACGGACCACATGTACGAGACGGTCGCGCAGACCTACGTCCTCGACGAAGTCAACAGGGCGTTCCTCGAAAAGAGCAACCCGTGGGCGCTGCACGGCATGACGGGCAAGCTGCTCGAGGCGCACGACCGCGGCCTCTGGGCGGAGCCGAGCCCGGAGGTCCTGGCAGAGCTGAAGCAGACGTTCCTGGCCACCGAGGGAGATCTGGAAGGTGCCTGATCCGCTGTCCGAGGGCGGCACCGCCCGCCCGATCACGATGCACGGCGACCCGGTCCTGCACCGCCCCTGCGCCGAGGTGACCGTGTTCGACGACGAGCTCGTCACGCTGGTCAAGGACATGTATGCCTCGATGTACGCCGCGCGCGGCGTCGGACTCGCCGCGAACCAGGTGGGGGTGGGGCTGCGCGTGTTCGTCGTGGACTGCCCGAACGACGACGAGGAGCGGGTCGTCGCCCACGTCGTCAACCCTGAGCTGGAGCTGCCCGCCGAGCGGACCCTTGAGGAGGACGCGGAGGGCTGCCTCTCCGTGCCCGGGCCGTCGTCGGAGCTCGCGCGTCCGGATCACGCCACCGTCCGCGGCATCGACGTGCACGGCAACCCCGTGGTGATCGAGGGGACCGGCCTGCTGGCCCGTTGCCTGCAGCACGAGACGGACCACCTCAACGGGATGGTGTACGTCGACCGGATCTCGGCCAAGGAGCGCAAGCGCGTGCTCGCCGAGGCGTTCCCGGGCTGACAGGTTGTTCCCAGCCTGGTGGGAGAGGATGGCTGCGTGACGGACCACCCGGGCCCTGACTTCCTGCCCTACCCACTGCCTGCGGTGACGCAGCCGACCGTGCAGCTGCCGCCGCCTCCCGTGGCAGCACCGACAACCGGTCGATGGAGCCGCGCGCTCGACGGGGTTCCGCCGCTCGGCGTGGTGGCGATCGGCAGCGGCCTGGGTGCCCTCGTGCTGCTGGTGCTGGTGAGCGGCATCGCCGACCAGCCCGGTGCCGGTGCGACCGTGACGATCGTCGCCGCGGCGGTATCCGTGCTGACCGGCTGGGTCGCACTGCGGGCCGCCGTCGCCAAGGACAGCAAGACGCTGGTGCTGGCCGCGCAGTCGGTCGGCGTGCTGTCGGCGCTGCTGGCGGCCATGGTCTACGCGGCCGGCGGATCCACCGAGCAGCCCGTCACCCCGCCCTCGCCCGCACCGAGCAGCTCGCCGAGCGCGGGACCCGCGCCCACCATGGCGCCCGGCCCTGTGCTCCCGCCAGGTGCCGTGAACGGGTTCGGCGTGCCGACCGACCCGGGGGCTCCGCTCACCGACGACCCGACGGCGCTGGGCACCCTGCAGGGACATGTCGTCGACACCGCGGGCAAGCCCATCAGGAGCGCCGTCGTGACCATCACCCGCTCGACCGCGGGGGACACGAGCAGCACGCCGCAGTGCCCGACCCGGGTCACCACCCTGACCGACGACGACGGGCTCTACCAGCTGCAGCTGTGCCAGCTCGGCAACGGCCTCGGCTACCACGTCCGGATCCAGGTCGGCAGGTCGCTCGTGGAGCACGACCCGTTCGTCAACTCCGGCAACACGACGTACTACGACGTGATCCTGCCCCGCTGAGTACGGCAGCGACGCGCGGGCGTGTCGCGGGGCAGACGCGCACTGGTCCGCCGCCAGCAGCCGCGGCCGAAGTGCCTCAGGGGAGGGCGCGGAACCAGATGAGCGATGCAGCGGCAGCGGCCAGGCCGAGCAGCAGGCCGAGCCCGGTCATCGCGGCCGTCAGCTCCTGGCGCTTGGTCGTCGTCCCTGCCTCCTTGCTGATCGACTTGTACACCGCCTTCAGCTCCTTCTCCGAGAGCGCCGTGTAGTGCTGCCCGCCCGTCGTCCGAGCCAGGCTCTCCAGGGTCGGCTTGTCCACGGGGACGGGGATGAACTGGCCCCGGACGGCGACGACACCCTGAGGCGTGCCGTACGCGATGGTCGTCACCGGCATGCCCGCCTGGACCGCCTGGTCAGCACCCGCGCTCACCGGCTGGCCCACGGTGTTGCCCCCGTCGGACAGCAGCACGATCCGCACCGGTGCCTTGTTACCGCTCGCCTGGACCGCCTGCGCCGCACGCACGGCCACGCCGACTGCGTCGCCGATCGCCGTACCGCCGCCCAGCTGCAGCGCCGTGATGGCGCCGGCCACCGAGCTCTTGTCGGTCGTCGGTGGGACGACCAGTGCCGCCGTACCGCTGAAGGACACCAGCCCCACGGAGAACGTCGCGGGCAGCCCATGCACGAACGCGGCGGCCGCGGTCTTGGCCGCCTCGATCCTGGACGGGGACACGTCGGTCGCGAGCATCGACGCGGATACGTCGAGCGCGATGATGACGGTGGCCTTGTCGCGCTTGACCTTGACGTCGGCGGAGGGCCGGGCGAACCCGGTGGTCAGGGCAGCCAGCGTGAGGATCAGCAGCGACGCAGGGATGTGCCGTCGCCAGCCAGGTCGGCGCGGCATCACCGAAGCCAGCAGGTCCACGTCGGAGAGCCGGGTCTCGTACGTCGACCTGCGTAGCTGCAGCACGACGTAGAGCACCGCCACGGCGAGCACGGCGAGCAGGAACCACAGCCGCGGCTCCTCCGAGAAGTGCCAGTGCCGGGGGATCGAGAAGGTCACCGGCCCGCCACCCTGCGAGCCGCCCGCACCCGCCGCCGCAGCGTCAGGAACCGGGACAGCTCACGCAGCCAGTCCCCGTCCGTCGACAGCGGGAGGTAGGCGGCGCCGGCGTCGCGGACGGCCTCCGCGGCCGAGGCCTGCCGGGCGGCAGCCGCCCGCGCGTAGGACTCGCGCAGCGCCCGGCTCCCGGTCGGTACGTCGAGAGCGCGGCCGGTCTCCGGGTCGCGGACCCGTAGCAGGCCGACCGCCGGGAGCGTCAGCTCCACGGGGTCGCTGATGTGCGCGACCACCACATCATGGCGCTGGGCGAGCAGCTGCATCCGCTTCTGCCAGTCCCGCGGGCCGAGCAGGTCGGACACCACGACGACGAGCCCGCGGCGGGGGAGCGGGATGGCGTGCAGTGCCTCCCCGAGGCCGGGGCTGTTGCCCTCGCCGGTGTCGATCCGGTCCAAGACGGAGAGCAGGTGCGGCGCCGCAGTCGCGGTGGAGCGTGAGGGAAGGCGGCGGACACCGGCCCGGGACAGCACGACGGCGCCGATCCGGTCGCCGGGCCCGGACGCGAGGTGGCTGAAGGCGGCCACGACCGTCAGCGCCAGCTCCTTCTTCAGCTGCCGGCGGGTGCCGAGCCCCATCGACGGGGTGAGGTCGACGACGAAGGTCGTCTCGAGCTCTCGCTGTGCCGTCGTCGTCCGGACGTGCGGCTCGCCGGTGCGCGCCAGCACTGCCCAGTCCATCCGGCGGACGTCATCGCCCGGCTCGTAGGGCCGTGCCTCCGCCGGCTCCCCGCCGGGGCCGACCTGGATGCCGAGGTGCTCGCCGTGCAGGTAGCCGTCGACCTTGTGCGACACCTCGAGGTACAGCCGCTTGGCGCGGGCGCCCCGGACGAGCAGCGAGCCAGCGCTCATGCTGCGCCGTCGTCGTACGTCGGAAGGGCCTCGGCCGGCGGGACGACCTTCTCGAGGACGCGCTCGATGAGACGGCGACGCGGTACGCCGTCGGCGATCGCGTCGTAGGTGAGCACGAGCCGGTGCGAGAGCACGTCGACGGCCACCTCGGCGACGTCCGCCGGGAGCGCGTAGTCCCGACCGCGGAGCAGGGCCAGCGACCGGGCTGCCGCCACCAGACCCAGACTGCCCCGGGGCGACGCGCCGTGGATCACGAGCGGTACGAGCTCTGGGACTCCCCACTGCTCCGGCTCGCGGGTGGCCATGACGAGGCGGACGGCGTACTCGGAGACCGCCTCGTGCACGAAGACGCCGTCGGCCGCCCGTTGCACCTGCACCAGCTGGTCGAGGGTGATGACTTGCTGGGCACGTGGCGGGTCCACCGACATCCGGTGGACGATCTCGAGCTCCTCCTCCATCGAGGGCGTCGGCACGTCGACCTTGAGCAGGAACCGGTCGAGCTGCGCCTCGGGGAGCGGGTAGACGCCCTCGGACTCCAGCGGGTTCTGGGTCGCCATGACCACGAACGGAGAGGGCAGCGGATACGTCGTACCTGCCAGCGACACCTGCCGCTCGGCCATCACCTCCAGCAGCGCGGACTGGACCTTCGCCGGCGCGCGGTTGATCTCGTCGGCGAGCACGAGGTTGGCGAACACCGGCCCGAGCTCGACGTCGAAGTCCTCCTGCGACGGCCGGTAGATCCGGGTGCCGATGATGTCGCTCGGGACCAGGTCCGGGGTGAACTGGATCCGCACGCTCGTGCCACCGATGGCGCGCGCGAGCGTGTCCACGGCCAGCGACTTCGCGACCCCGGGCACACCCTCCAGCAGGCAGTGCCCGCGGGCGAGCAGTGCCACGAGCATCCGCTCGAGCATCGCGTCCTGACCCACGACGACGCTGCTGACCTCCGTCAGCACGAGGTCGAGGAGATCACCGGGGTCGGCGGGGGCTTGCCTGCGTGCGGCGCTCATGCCGCCATGCTCCCTCATGCACCTGGGAGCTGGCTGTCAGCGGTGTGGTGTCGCCGTGCGCGGGTACACGATGATCATGGCGATCCCTGGAAACCCGCGCCTCGTGCCCGTGGCGGGTGGCGAGCACTTCACGTCCGATCCCTACCCGGAGCCGCTGCCCCTCGAGGTGGGCGTCACGAAGCTCGGGGACCCGGTCGTCGCGGAGGCGATCGTCGAGCCCAACGGCCGGGTCACCCTGCGCGGGCTCGACACGGTCATGGTGGACGGCGGGCCGGTCACGGAGACGCTGCTGACCAACGGCAACCGGATCGCCCTCCCGCAGGGCGACGTCGTGTTCCAGGCGGAGTGGGAGGAAGACGACGGCGGCCGGCAGGGTGGCGAGGAGCCGTTCACCCGCGGGCTCCGCGACGTCGACACCCTCGACCGCAGCTAGGGGGCCAGGCCGTCGCCCGACGCGTCGTACACCCAGGAGAGGTCGGCGGTCGCGAGCCGCTCGTGCCAGGCCGCGGGCGCAGCGTTCATGAGGGTGCCGTAGTCCCAGTAGTCCTTCCAGAGCGTGATGACGTCGCCGTCGACCTCCATGACGCTGGTGAAGGGCAGCGAGGCCGTCTCGCCGGTGGGCCAGTGCCACACCTCGCGGTGCTCTGTCACGACGTACCGGCCCTGCGCGATCACCGGACCCTCGAACTGCTCGTAGCCTGAGAGGCCCTCGAGGCCGAGCTGCAGCCGGGACACGATGTCGGCTGGCCCCTTCGCCGCGGCGGTCGGACCGACGGGGACGTCCCAGTACACCGAGGAAGGCCCGAAGAAGCTCGCGATGCCTTCCCAGTCGCGGGCGTAGAGCGCCTTCCAGAACCGCTGGACGAGGTCGGCGCTCATCCGCGCACCAGCCGACCGGGCCGCTCTCCGGTCTGCTCGCCGTTGGCGTAGGTCACGACACCCCGCTTGATCGTCGCCACGTAACCCGTGGCGCGCTGGACCAGCCTCGTGCCGCCGGCGGGCAGGTCCTGGGCCACCTCGGGTGGCAACAGCCGCAGCGCGGCGTAGTCGATCACGTTGACGTCGGCGAGCATTCCCGGCTCCAGGGTGCCGCGGTCGTTGAGCCCGTAGAGCCGAGCCGTGTCGTGGGTCTGCTTGCGGACCACGAACTCCAGCGGCAGCGTCTCGCCGCGGGTCCGGTCGCGCGTCCAGTGCGTGAGCATGAACGTCGGGATGGACGCGTCGCAGATGACGCCGCAGTGCGCGCCACCGTCCGACAGCCCGACGGCCGAGCGGGGGTGCAGCAGCATCTCGCGGGCCTGGTCCAGGTTGCCGTAGCTGTAGTTGAGGATCGGGATGTAGAGCAGGCCCTCCCCGCCGCCGCTCAGCATGTGGTCGTAGGCGATCTCCATCGGGGACTTGCCGGTGGCGTCGCTCAGGCCCGCCAGTGACTTCGCGTAGTCGGGCTCGTAGTCCGGCGGGTCGCCGAGCACGAACGTCTTCGCGTAGGCGTCGTCGAGCCGCTTGGCGGTCTCCTCGTCGGGCACCCAGCCCAGGATGTCCGCGCGCACTACCGGGTCCTTCAAGCGCTCCAGCAGGTCGGGCACGCGCGGGAACTTCAGGGCGGCAAAGGCCGGTACGACGTCGAACAAGCAGTACGTCGTGCGCAGGCCGCTCAGCAGTCCGGTGGCCCGCCCGGCTACCTGTGGCCACAGCTCCGCGCCCTCGTCGGCGGCCTCGCGGGAGGTCTCCATCAGACCGCGCCACAGGTCAGGCGCGGCGTCGACCTGGATGAGCGCGAAGGTGACCGGACGACCTGTTTCCGCGGACAGTCGGCGCATCCAGTCGACCTCCTTCGCCGGGTTGGTGATGTCCTCACCGGCCGCGCCCATCGGGGCGAGCTCGACGATCCCCTTGCCGGCCTCGCCGAGGGCCCGGCAGATCCCGAAGATCTCGTCCTCCGCGGCGAAGGTCCCGGGGACCGGTTCGCCGTCGATCGCCACGTGCGCGATGGTCCGCGACATCGAGAAGCCGAGCGCGCCGGCGTCGATGGCCTCGCGCACGATCCCCTTCATGGTCGCGATCTCCTCGGGGGTGGCGGGCTCGTTGCGGGCGCCCCGGTCACCCATCACGTAGGCCCGCACCGGCCCGTGCGCGATCTGGGTCCCGACGTCGACCGTCCACTGCCGCTGGCCGAGCAGGTCGAGGTACTGCGGGAAGGACTCCCAGCCCCACGTCATCCCTTCGGCAAGGGCCGATCCGGGGATGTCCTCGACGCCCTCCATCAGCCCGATCAGCCAGTCGTGCCTGTCCGGCGCGACGGGCGCGAAGCCCACGCCGCAGTTGCCCATCACGACTGTCGTCACACCGTGCCACGACGACGGGGCGAGCTCCTCGTCCCAGGTCGCCTGCCCGTCGAAGTGGGTGTGGATGTCGACGAAGCCCGGTGTCACGAGCAGGCCGGTGGCGTCCACGGTGCGAGTCGCCTCGGTGACCTCGCCGGGCCTGACGAGCGCTGTCACCAGGCCGTCGTCGATGACGACATCGGCCTTGCGCGCCGGAGCGCCCGTCCCGTCGATGACCGTGCCGCCGGTGATGATCAGATCATGGGCCATGGGTCGCATTAGAACACGTTCTGCCTCTGCGGGCTATGCCAGCTCGACCACCACGACGGACTCGCCGTCGGTCTCCACGCGCTGGTCCTGGTACGTCCACCCGCCGGTGCTGGCGAGGAGCACGCCCTTCGGGTGGCCTGGTACGGCGAGAGCCTGCCGCTCCTGCGCCAGGTTGCAGCAGACCGCGACGGACCCGCGCACCATGACGATCCAGCGCGCGTCCTCGTCCCAGACGACTTCCACCCGGTCCCGCCGGCCGTCGCTCAGGTCGGTCCGTGACCGCCGGAGCGCGATGAGGTCGCGGTAGAACCGCAGCAGCTCCTCGTCGACGTTCCAGTCGAGCTTCGACGCCTCGAACGTCGCCGGGTCCTGCGGATCGGGCACGTCGACGGTGCGCCACCCGTGGCTGGCGAACTCCTTGCGGCGGCCGTCCCGCACCGCGTCGCCGAGCTCGCCGCTGTGGTCGCTGAAGAACCGCCACGGCGTCCGCGCGCCGTACTCCTCGCCCATGAACACCATCGGCGTGAAGGCGCTCAGCAGGTAGAGCGCCGCCCCCACCTTCGACGGCGGGGGCCGGTCCCCGAGGGCGCGGTTGCCGACCTGGTCGTGATCCTGCAGGTAGACGACGAACCGCCACCCAGGCACGTCCGGAGGCACGGGTCGGCCGTGCGGCCGGCCGCGGAAGGTGGACCAGGTCCCGTCGTGCACGAAGGCACCGGTGAGCGCCTTCGCGGTCGTGTCGAGCGCGCCGAAGTCCACGTAGTAGCCGAACCGGTCGCCCGTGAGCATCGCGTGCAGCGCGTGGTGCACGTCGTCGCACCACTGGGCGTCCATCCGCAGGCCGTGCTGGTCGATGACCCGCGGGTCGTTGAGGTCGCTCTCGGCCACGAGCCACACCGGCTTGCCGAGCTGGGCCGCGAGGGCGCTCACCTCCTGGGCGAGCTCCTCGAGCAGGTGCGTCGCGCTGTCGTCGATCAGCGCGTGGATGGCATCGAGCCGCAGCGCGTCGACATGGTAGTCGCGCAGCCACATCAGCGCGTTGTCGAGGAAGAACCGGCGCACCTCGGGCTGGTGCAGGTCCACCGCTGCGCCCCAGGGGGTGTGGTGCTCGTCGGTGAAGTACGGGCCGAACTGCTGCAGGTAGTTCCCCGCGGGACCGAGGTGGTTGTAGACGACGTCCATCACGACGCCCAGCCCCTTCGCGTGCGCCGCGTCGACGAAGCGCTTGAGCCCATCGGGCCCGCCGTACGGCTCGAAGACCGCGAACAGCGCGACCCCGTCGTACCCCCAGCCCCAGCGGCCGTCGAAGGCGTTGCAGGGCATCAGCTCCACGGCGGTGATGCCGAGCTCCACCAGGTGGTCGAGCTTGCCGATGGCCGCGTCGAAGGTGCCCTCGGTGGTGAAGGTGCCCACGTGCAGCTCGTAGAGCACCGCCCCCGGCAGCGGGACCCCGTGCCAGCGCTGGTCGGTCCAGGTGAACGCGCCGTGGTCGTAGACCCGTGAGAGGCCGTGCACCCCCTCCGGCTGCCACGCGCTTCGCGGATCCGGCCGCACCGGCCCGCCATCCACGCTGAACCCGTAGTCGGCCAGGGCCGTGCTGGCCGTCCACCAGTCGCCGTCCCGGGTCATCGGGCTCCCGTCCTGAAGCGCCACCGATCCGGCGCCCGGAGCCCACACCCGTACCTGCGTCACCTCGCCAGCCTCCCAGGCCGGTCACCCTCACCATCCCGCTAGGGGTCGCAAGATGGCCCTCCAGCCCGCGCCGGAGGGGCCGTCTTGCGACCCTGGCTCAGCGCAGCACCTCCGGCAGCACCTGCGGTCCGAGGAGGCGGGCCTGCCGGCGGTACGCCGCAGTGACCTTGGCGATCAACTTGTCGGGCCGACGGTCGTCCGCTGCGGTCGAGATGACGATCTGCCAGTCCTCCTCGCGCATCACCTCGTCCCGGCCCACGTCCTTCATCCGCTGGCGCTCGCCCTTCTCGAAGTGCACCTTCCCCTCGTGCTGGACGCCCACCATCGCGACCTCGTCAGCCAGGTCCGGCTCGCCGAGCCAGCCGCCACCGACGTCCCTCACCACCACCTTGTGTTGCATGCGCGTGAATCCCGCGGCATGCAGCCGCAGGCGGGCCCGCGTCTCGGCGGGGGAGTCAGCGCCCTTGTCCAGCAACGGCACGGCCTGACGAAGGAGCACGGCACCGGGGCGGCTGCCATGGTCCGCGACCGCCTCGGCGATCTCCTCCGCCTTCCACCTACGTGCGACGACGTCACCCAACGCAACCAGCGCTTCGAGCTCAAAGTGTTCCGAGAGGTCGGCGAAGATGCGTGGGCCGTCGGCGACCTTGATGCCGTTGACGTCATGGATGCGCCCGGAAGGGATGCCGTACCGGTGGACCTTGATGCCCGCTCGACGGCTTCGTGACGCAGCGGTACCTCGGTCGAGGTGCACGATCCCGTCGTCGTCGACCGGCAGCCGCAAGAGCGCGCCGGCTGTGAACAGGCACACGACGGCATCGGGATAGATCAACCGCGCGGACGCGACCCGTGCTGCCAGGTCGACGTCGGCCTCACGCACGACGTACAGGTCGTGCCCGATCCGCCGGTAGGCAGGGCCTCTCAACCGCTTGCGGCTGAGCCCTGAGGAGGATCCGCGAAACGGAGCAGTCACCCGCCGAGGATGCGATGTCTGAGGCCACCACGAAGCAGACCGTCCACAACTGACGCAGGTCCACAGGCTGGCGCGACGGGGCCCTCTCTGGCAGGGGTCGCAAGATGGCCCCTACGAGGGCGCCTCAGGGGCCATCTTGCGACCCCTGATCAGGCGGGCGTCAGCCCTGGACCAGGAGGCGCACGGGGAGGTGGGGGAGGAGGTCCTCGAAGCCCTCGAGAGCCAGCGTGGCAGCTCCGCCGCGCAACGGGACCGCCACCGCCACCGGCCCCCGGCGATAGGCCAGCACGTCAGGTGCGGCGTCGAGGGGCTGGTAGCCCGCCAACCTGTTCCGCACCCCGAGCGCGGCCCGGACGAGCTGGAGCTTCTCGCTGTCCAGCGACCCGTCAGGGGCCTCCAGCAGGGCCCGACGGCGCGCGAAGTCGACCGGCCGCCGGTTGTCCGGATCGACCAAGGAGAGGTCGACGAGCTCGCACCCCTGATACGTGTCCGCGACGCCGGGCATCGTCAGCTGCACGAGCTTTTGCGCGAGCAGGGTGGAGCGCCAGTGATCCGAGAGCCGCTCGACGAAGGCGGAGATCTCGCCGACCAGGTGGGCGTCCCCGAGCAACGCGCGGACGAACGCAGCGGCCGCCTCGTCGTACCGGGTGTCCGGGTCGAGCCAGGAGGTGTGCGCCTTGGCCTCGTGGACGGCCTTCTCGACGTACGCGACCGCGCGGTCGGCGTCCAAGGGCCACGCGCCGACGAGGGTCTGCCAGACGAGCTGCTCGGTCGCCGCGTCGATGCGGCGGGGGAGCCAGGCCGTCCACTCACCGACCGCCTCCCCCCACTCGACGGGGTGCTGCGACAGCAGCGCGAGCCGGGCCCGGACGTCTTCGGAGCGCTTGGTGTCGTGCGTCGACAGCGTCGTCATCGTCAGCGGCCAGTCTACGAGCATCCGGGCGCAGTAGTCGTGGAAGTCCTCGACCGACGTGCCCCAGTGCCCCGGGTCCCCACCCACCTCGTTGAGCGCGAGCAGCGGCAGGTACCGGTAGAAGGCGGTGTCCTCGACCCCCTTGGCCATGACGGGGCCGCAGGTCTGCTGGAAGCGGGTCGCGAGCTCGCCCGGGTCCAGCACCAGGCGTCCCAGCACGGCGATCTCGCGCGCCCTCGAAGGCAGCCGGGCCGAGGCCGCCTCACAGGCCCACTGGATCGTCGCCTCACCGCCCGGCAGGTACGCGCGGTAGACGTCGAAGGCGACGAGCACCTCGACGAAGGCCTCGCGCAGCCCGCGGCGCGTGATGTCGAGGTGGGCCGCGTCGCACAGCGGCTTGGCCAGCTCGACGAGCCGCTCGACCTCAGCAGCGAGCACCTGGTCGAGCACCTGCCGCTTCGAGGCCTCCACGACCTCCTCCCACGACCGTTGGTCGCCGGTGCGTGCCTGCCACAGCGAGGTCAGCGGCCGCTCGCCGGCCGGGTCGACGAACAGACCCGTGACCAGGTTGAGGGCGTCGTAGCCCGTCGTGCCCGCGCACGGCCACCGCGGCAGCTCCTCGCCGTACTCCAGGATCTTCTCGGCGACCACCCAGGCGCCGCCCGTGCGAGCCGCCAGCCGGGCGAGGTAGCCCCCGGGGTCGGCGAGACCGTCCGGGTGGTCCACCCGCAGCCCCTCGACGATGCCGTCGCGCACCTGCTGCAGCACGAGCGCATGCGTCGCGTCGAAGACCGCTTCGTCCTCCACCCGCAGCCCGACGAGATCGGTGACGTCGAAGAAGCGCCGGTGGGTGCTCTCCTCGCTGGCGGTGCGCCAGTCCGCCAGCCGGTAGTGCTGGCGGTCGAGGGTGGCGAGCACGTCACCCGCAACGAGAGTGCCTGGTGCCAAAGGGAAGACGTGCTCGTAGTAGCTGATCCGGTCCTCACCCAGCACCAGCGCGTCGACGACCTCGGCGAGAGGCCCGCCGAGCACCGGGACGAGCAGCCGCTTCGACCAGTCGACGTCGAACCAGTCCTTGTACGGCGAAGCGGGGCCGTCCCGAAGGACGGACCACCACGCGGCGTTCCGGTCCTCCGGCGCGGCGATGGTCATGTGGTTCGGGACGATGTCGAGGACGATCCCGAGGCCGTGCTCCTGGCAGGCGCGATGCAGCTCGGCCAGCCCCTCAGCGCCACCGAGCTCGTCGTCCACGTGGCTGTGGTCCACGACGTCGTAACCGTGCTGGGAGCCGGCGGCAGAAGCCAGCCAGGGGCTGCAGTAGACGTGGCTGATGCCCAGCTGCGCCAGGCAGGGGACCACGGCGGCCGCGTCATGCAGCGTGAAGGACGGCGTCAGCTGCAGCCGGTACGTCGAGGTGATCACCTAGAACGCCTTGCGCAGCAGCAGGACGGATCGCCCCGCAACGTCGAACTCCTCACCCGGCTTGTACGACCGCTGGTCGACGTCGTCGAGCAGCGGCGCTGCGGTGTCCAGCTCGACGTCCCAGCTCTCGCCTGGGACGTCGGGGAGCACGAAGACGACTGCCTCGGAATGACCGTTGATGAGCAGGAGGAACTGCTCGTCGGTGACGGGCTCGCCGCGCGCGTCGGGCTCCCGGATCGCCTCGCCGTTGAGGAACACCGACAACGACCGGGCGAACTCGGTGTCCCAGTCGTCGTCGGACATCGCCTCGCCCCTGGGCGTGTACCAGCCGATGTCGTGCCGGCCGTCGAAGAAGCGCCGCCGCCGGAAGACGGGATGCTCGCGGCGGAGCTGGGCGAGCTTCGCGACGAACGTGGTCAGGACCTCGAAGTCGCGGGCGCGCTCCCAATCCACCCACGAGAGCTCGTTGTCCTGCGAGTAGGCGTTGTTGTTGCCGCGCTGGGTGCGGCCGAGCTCGTCGCCGTGCAGCAGCATCGGGACTCCCTGGCTGAGGAACAGCGTGCTCAGCAGGTTGCGCTTCTGCTGCTCCCGCAGCGCGACGACCTCCAGGTCGTCGGTGTCGCCCTCGACGCCGCAGTTCCACGACCGGTTGTGGGACTCCCCGTCGTTGCCGTCCTCGCCGTTGGCCTCGTTGTGCTTGTCGTTGTAGCTGACCAGGTCGTGCAGGGTGAACCCGTCGTGCGCGGTCACGAAGTTGATGGACGCGTAGGGGCGCCGGCCGTCCTGCTCGTAGAGGTCGGCGGAACCCGTCAGGCGCTCCGCCAGCTCGGCCATCGTCGACTCCTCGCCGCGCCAGAAGTCCCGGACGGTGTCGCGGTACTTGCCGTTCCACTCGGTCCACAGCGGCGGGAAGCCACCGACGTTGTAGCCGCCCTCGCCGACGTCCCAGGGCTCGGCGATGAGCTTGACCTGGGAGACGACGGGGTCCTGCTGGACCAGGTCGAAGAACGCGGACAGCCGGTCCACCTCGTGGAACTGCCGAGCGAGGGTGGAGGCGAGGTCGAACCGGAAGCCGTCGACGCGCATCTCGAGCACCCAGTAGCGCAGGCTGTCCATGATGAGCTGCAGCACGTGCGGGTGCCGCATCAGCAGGGTGTTGCCGGTGCCGGTCGTGTCGTAGTAGTGCTGCTCGTCGCCCTCGACCAGCCGGTAGTACGCCGCGTTGTCGATGCCGCGGAAGGACAGGGTCGGACCGAGGTGGTTGCCCTCGGCGGTGTGGTTGTAGACGACATCGAGGATGACCTCGAGCCCTTCGGCGTGCAGCGCCTTCACCATCTGCTTGAACTCCACGACCTGCTGGCCGCGCCTGCCCGACGAGCTGTAGCCGCCGTTGGGGGCGAAGAACCCGATGCTGTTGTACCCCCAGTAGTTGCGGAGACCCTTCTCCACGAGGTGCTGGTCCTGCACGAAGTGGTGCA
>JBHEMB010000385.1:0-7511 GCA_046262855.1 Mycobacteriales bacterium
ATGCCGGACGGCCGCCTGCTGGGCTTCGGCCCACAACAGGACGTCGTCCGCGTCGGCCCCCGGGTGCCGCTGAAGAACCTCTACCGCTGCCTGCTCGAGCAGGTCCGGCCGGGTCGCGAGCGGGGATCCGTCTTGCGCCGCGAGCGCGAGGGCGACCTCGGCGAGCGTCGGGCGGGCCGCGGGGTGCTGCGTGTAGTGCTCCTCCAAAGCCGCCTCCATCACGACAGTCTCCACCGCTGTACGCAGGGCGCTGGCCGTGAGGGTCGTGGTGGAGACTGCGGCCTTGAGCTGGTCGACCGCGAGCGCGGCGGCGTCCCGAAGGGCGACGGGCAGCCGCATCGAGGTGTTCACGGTCGACTCGTCCTGGGCGTCGAGCAGGGCATTGATCCGGTCGAGCACGGTCAGGTCCATGCGCGGAATGTACCACGCATACGTGGTACATCGATCGGGTTGTCCACCGAGCACAATGGGTCTGCAGATCGAGAAGGAGGGGGCAATGAGCTTCACGCAACTCGTGGTCGAGCAGGTCCAAGCCGACCTTCGGGCCGTCGCGCCTCACGCTGACGGCCGACGAGGTCCCCGCCCTGAACCTCACCGAGTACGACGACGAGCTCGGCCCCTGCGTCCATGCCTTCGTCCAGATCGAGGAGGGCACCTTCCGGCTCTCGAACAACAGCACCGACCCCGCCGGCCGGTCTCTGGTCGTCCTCGCCACGCCCGGGGAACCACTCCCCCAAGTCGTCGCGCTCCTGCGCGCCTTGGACCTGCCCGGTCACGTGCTGGCGCAGGCCGATCCGCAGCTGGATCAGCTCGGCCAACAGCAGCCGGTCCTTGCCTCGTCCGCCAGGCCGCGCGTTGCCCTCTGCCGCGGCGAGTGCCGATGCGGCCACGTACCCGCTGAGCCGCAACCCGACCTCGTGGGCTGCCTCGCGGACGACGGCCAGCTCGTCGTCGACGTACATCACCTTGACGCGGTTGGTCCGCGCCGGGAACCGGTGGACGCGATGACGTCCCATCTGCCGCGTTCACGGCTGGTCTGCGCAGGTGTGTGGGCACGCCGTGAACCAGGAACCCGGCGGCACCCCGGACACCCGCGACTGGTGCCGCAGCGGCGGCATGACGCTGTACGCCTAATCGCGCGCGAGCATGTCCGGACCATTGAGAAGGAATGCCGCTACTTGCTCGCGGCACCACGTGCGGGTCGGCCGGTCACCGAGGGTCGGGGAAGCCGAGGCTGATGTAGCCAGGCGCGCGTTTGGCCAGCGATGACGCGAGGACCCCTTCGCCCTGGTCGTGGTAGTCGTGCACCTCCGCGGTCAACTTCCCGGGATAGGGACGCAGGATTCTCCGACGTACTGCACGAGCCGGCCCTTGAAGGCGATCGGCGCCGCGAGGAACAGCGTGTCCAAGGCCGGACAGTCGAAGCCCTCGCCGACGAACGGTCCGGTGGCCACGACGAGGAGCGGTTCAGCTGCAGTCGGCTGTTCCAGCTGCGCGAGGGCTTCGGCTCGCTGCTTTGCTCCCATGCCGCCGCGTAGCACGACAGGTTCCTGGCCCCGCTCGGTGAGCTCCGCGGTCAACCGTTCCAGATGCGTGGTCCACTGCGTGAGCACCAGGCAGTGCCGACCGCGTTCCCGGGCATCGAGAACGTCCTGGACGACTTGTTGAAGACGGTCGTCGTCAGCGACGAGGTCACGGTAGATGGCGGCCATGCCACCGGGCGATTGTGGGCTCGCGTCGCCGGCGTACGTGTAGCGGGTGGGGTGCACCAGCAGAACGGGGTCAGGGACAGGGGCATCTTCGGATGTGAGGGTGTCTCGCGTTGCCCCCGCGACGGTGTGCCGGATCGGGCCGATCTGGAGGGCGATGAGGTCGTCGAGCTGATCTCGCCTGTAGGGCGTCGCGGTAAGGCCGAGCAAGCGGCGGGCGGGAATCTGGGAGACGGCGTGCGTGAATGGTGGCGCGACGAGTAATCCGAGGTCGTGACCGAGTACGGCGTTGTGCGCTGCCTGCTGCTCCGGTGTCAGGGTGGCGGAGCAGTGGAACTCCTGCGGGCTTCCGAGGCTGCGGAGATCGGCCGTCACGACCAGGCTGCTACCCGCGCGCTCGGACGCGAGGACGCGAGCCAGGCCGCCTCTGACACGGAAGAGGTCACAGGTTCGAGTCCTGTAGCGCCCACCGAAGGCCCACCCATGAGGGACGGGCCTTGTCAGCCGCCGCAGCGCCGTCGGCATCGATGTAGGTGAGCTGGTCGGCGCCGGCCGGCGGGCGTGGCTCGGGCCCCGTCGCTGACTCACCCGCTTGGCGACGACCGGGCCGGCTGCGGCGCGTCGGCCTGCCGGGCGGTCAGCAGCAACTGCAGCTTGGTGCTCAGCAGTCGGTACAGCAGAGCCGACAGCGGCCCTGCGAGCTGTTGGGTGAGCGCCGCGACGGCGGCCCCGACAGCCAGTCCGGCGAGAACATCGATGGGGTAGTGCGCGCCGACGTACACGCGGCTGAAGGCCATCAGCGCCGCCGCAGCCACCGCGGCCCAGCCCAGGCGCCGGTGCGCCCACAGCAGCCCGGCCGCGGCGGCGCCCGCCATGGTCGCGTGATCAGACGGGAACGATGCGTCGAGGCTGCGGTGCACGAGCAGCAGGGCGTGCGGCAGCCGGGTGTAGGGGCGCGGTTCGTTGACGGCATGGACGATCGGCTGGTTGACCGCGACGGCCAGCAGGACGCCCGCACCGACCAGCAACGCCCGGGCGACGCCGAGCAGGCTTCCCGCGCGGCGGGCCAGCAGGTAGCCCGTGACCAGCAGCAGACCGAACAACAGCACGCCGTCGTTCGCGTACGCGACCATCGGGCCGTGCAACCACGAGGTGTGCCGCGCGAAGTCATTGACGAACCTGAAGTCACCGGTATCGCCCGAGGCGAAGACCATAGGAACCCTCACCGGCGAAGCTCCTCCCACCGCGGCCGACTCACACGGCAGCGGGCCAGCACGCTACACACCGGTCTCTGAAGGCCAGCTGAAGCCGATCCGCAGCTGAGCAGCTCTTGGCCGCGCCATCCCCACGCTGGCTGGTGGGTCATCAGCGGCGGGGCACGGACTGCGAGGGCTCGTCGTCGAGGACGCTCAGCAGCTAGCGGCTGGCTCACGAACACTGGCGAGTTCACTCCGTCAGTAGATACCCGACGCCACGTACCGTCTCGATGTGGGTTTGGGCACTGCTGAGCTTCTTGCGGAGGTATCCGACATAGACCTCCACGATGTTCGGGTCGCCGTCGTAATGGGCGTCCCAGACCCCGTGCAGGATGTCCCGCTTGCTGTGCACCACGCCCGCGTGCCGCGCCAGGAACAGCAGCAGCGCGAACTCGCGCGGCGTCAGAGCCACCTGCTCCCCACCAACCGTGACGGAATGCCGCGCCGGGTCGATAGCGAGGTCTCCCACCTCCAGCACCGCTGGCCTGGCGGGGGCCCCGCGCCGGACGAGCGACCGCAGCCGGGCGACCAGGACCACGAACGAGAAGGGTTTGGTCAGGTAGTCATCGGCGCCTAGATCGAAGGCGTCCGCCTCGTCGTACTCCCCGTCCTTGGCCGTGAGCATCAACACAGGCGTCCAGACTTTGTGCCGGCGCATTTCCTGGCAGATCCGGTAGCCCGACAGACCGGGCAGCATGATGTCGAGCACGACGACGTCGTGCCCGCCCGACAGGGCCTTGGTGAGCCCGGTGTGCCCGTCGTGGGCGAGCTCCACGCGGAAGCTCTCCGCGGCGAGGCCGCGCTGCACCGCTTGCGCCAGGTGCTCCTCATCCTCCACGAGCAAGACTCTCACCGCGTCAGCCTGACTTCTGAACGCTGTGTTGTCCCTGAGGGAGGACGATCCGGACGCGTGAGGTGTCGACGAAGCTGACAGTGCCGTCATGCACCTGCACCAGCTGGCGCACGATGGCGAGCCCGAGGCCGGTTCCGCCGCGCAGTCGGCTGCGGCTGTCGTCGAGGCGCACGAAACGTTCGAAGATCCGCTCGCGGTCTTGTTCGGGTACGCCCGGACCATCGTCGGTGACTTCCACCACGGCCCCGCCTGCGCCGACTGACACGGACAGCTCGACGCGCCTGCTCGCATGCCGCGCGGCGTTGTCGGCCAGGTTGCGCAGCACTCTGGCGAGGCGATCGCGGTCGCCTCGAACACGTACGGCACTGACCTGCAGGTGGATGTCGAGGTCCGTGCTGCTGCGCAGCCGCTGCGCCTCAAGCGTGAGGAGGTCGTCGAGGTCGACGTCGGCCTTGCGCAACTGGAGGCCACGCTCGTCGGCATGGGCAAGCAGCAGCAAATCGGCGACGAGCCGGTCGAGCCGCTCGATCTCCTCCAGCAGCACCGGTGCGGTGCTGGGCCACGCGGCCAGGGCTGGGTGCGCAACGCCTACTTCCACATTCGTGCGTAGCACGGTCAGGGGGCTTCGCAGCTCATGGCTCGCGTCGGACACGAATTGCCGCTGAGCTCGTGTGGCGCTCTGCAGCCGGTCGAGCATCTGGTTGAGGGTGCCGCCGAGCAGCCACACCTCGTCTTCTGCCTCCGGCAGGGGGACTCGGCTGTCGAGGTTGTCCGCACCGATTCTCGCCACCCTCCGGCGCATCAACTCCACGGGCCGCAACGCCCGCCCCGCGACCCACCAGGTGAGGATCGCGACGAGCAGCACCAGGATCGGTCCCCCTATGGCCAGCAGCACGATGGCTTCGTGCCGGCTGGCCTCTGCAGGTTCGAGCGACTGGGCCACAACCACGGTGACCGGCCGGCTGCGGGCATCGCGCGCACCGAGAGCGAGAAGCCGGTAGTCGGCGTCTGAGCCGAGGGACGTCCGGGTCACCTCGCTGTGCCCGACCCCAGGTCGCTTCGAGGTCAGCGGACCGCGCCCTCGCAGATCGGAACTCTGCGCAAGCACCCTGCCGTGGGGATCCACGAGCTGCTGGGTGCTCGTGGCGCCGAGACGTACCGGCAGTTCAATGTCCTCGTCACCGGACTGGCTGACGACCGCGGCGAGCGTCTGCGCCTGTTGTGTCAGCGACGCATCGATCTCATGCAACTGAGAACGCTCCAGGAAGACCACGAACAGCAGACTGCCAACGGCGACAGCGAGGGCTACCGAACAGGCCGCGACGAGGGCCGCACGGACCCGTACGCCTGCGCGCCGGCGCCAGGTCTTCACCCGGCGAGCGTAGGGGTCAGTCGTGGATGTCGACGGTCCGGTCCTTCTTGGTCACGGTCAGATAGATGACTGTGAGGAGAATGGCGGCCAGGAACAGCGCGCTTGTCCCGAAGGTCCCCATGGCAAGGCCGCCGTCGTCCTTGGAGGAGCTCAGGTAGTCGCCGATGTTGGCGCCGAGCGGGCGCGTGAGGATGTAGGCCAGCCAGAAGCTGAGGACCGGACCGGCCCCCAGCTTCCACGCCAGCAGGACAAGGGCGATGAGCGCCGCGGGCAGCAACACGGACTCGCCGGGGCTCCAGCCGGTGAGGTCGAGCGTCCAGTCCCCTGCAGCGGTACCCAGCGCGAAGGTCACCAGGACCGTCAGCCAGTAGAACGACTCACGGGCAGTGGTGACGATCGAATGGATCGACAGGGTGCGCTCCCTGGCGAACCAGACAGCGAACACGACAGCCAGCAGCACCGCGAATACGGACGTACTGGTTGAGAGCGCGACGCCCTGGCCGTCGGTGAGGTTGTCAGTGAGCAACGTCCCGACGACGCTGATCAGCACCACAGCCAGCCAGTAGATCCCCGGGATGTATTCGCGGGCGCGGAACTGCGCGACCAGCACGATGAGGAGAGCTGCCGAGAAGACCAGCGTCGTGTTGGAGAGGCCGAAGCCAAGCGTCTCGTTGATGTAGTCAGCCAAGCTCTCCCCGACGGTCGTGCAGAGGATCTTGATGATCCAGAAGTACACGGTGACCTCGGGGACCTTGTTCAGCATCGTGCGAACAGGGGCGGCGGCGGTGGTCGTCATGCCAGGAAGGGTGCCGAGCGATCCCTGTGCCGACCCTGAGCGTCAGCCTCTGCACACCTCCATCAGCATCCGCCAGCGACCCACCGAGGCCGGCGCGGTCCGGTGCCGGGAGATCACGATCTCGCCTACGTGCGGCGTAGTCGGGAACGCGTGTTCGGAACGGACAGTCGAGCGCACAGCAGTCCGGCGTCCATGCACCTCGCCGGTGGCGATAGGCGGCGAGCTCAGTGGCAGGGCCGCGCTCAGCCTCCGTTCAGTCCCGACCGGCTTGGCTTGTGCCATGCGTGCGGCAGCGGGACCCGTCACAGCAGCGATGCTGTCGTTGCTTGTCGGGTGCTCAGCGGCCCGTCCGGTGAGCAGCGCTCCTTCACCGATTCCCCCGTCAGCCCTGACCAGGCCCGCGATGCGTGGCGCTGTGGACGCACCCGATGTGTACGCGGCAGACAGGCCTGGGCTGCTTTCCCCAGTTGCGGCGCAGGCGCGGCCGTTGGTGTACGTCCCTGATGACCAAAATGCTCGTGTAGACGTGATAGACCCTCGCACGTTCAAGCTTCTTCGACGGGTGGCCGTGGGAACGCTGCCGCAGCACGTCACGCCGTCGTGGGATCTGCGGACGCTCTGGGTCGACAACGACCGCGGCAACAGCCTCACGCCGATTGACCCGCGCACGGGTGCCTTCGGCAGGGCAGTGCCTGTGGCGGACCCGTACAACCTGTACTTCACAGTGGACGGTCGTAGCGCGATTGTCGTTGCCGAGCGATTGCACAGGCTCGACTTCCGTGACCCGCGCACCATGCGGCTTCAGCAGTCAGTACACGTTCCCTGTCGGGGCGTGGACCATGCCGACTTCACCGCGGACGGCCGACACGCATTGTTTTCTTGCGAGTTCAGCGGCCAGCTGCTCTGGCTCGATGTGCGCGCTCGACGTGTCCTTCGGGTCATCGACCTACCTCGGCAGGTGCCCCAGCAGCCAAAGCCGCAGGACGTCAAGCTGAGCCCCGACGGCCGGCTGTTCTACGTCGCCGACGAAGCCAGCAACGGTGTCTTCGTCGTCGATGCCACGACCGCGCAGGTCCGACGGTTCGTCCCGACCGGGCTGGGCGCCCATGGGCTCTACGTGAGCCGGAACAGCCGCGACCTGTACGTGACGAACCGCAAGGGCGGGTCGGTAGCAGTGCTCTCCTTCGCCACCGGCGAAGTCCGCACCACATGGTTGATCGCCGGTGGCTCCCCTGACATGGGCGGCGTATCCGCCGACGGGTCGATCCTGTGGCTTTCCGGTCGCTACAGCGGCGAGGTGTACGCCGTCAGCACCCGCACCGGGAAGCTGCTGGCCCGCATCCGGGTCGACGGCGAACCACACGGATTGTGCGTGTGGCCTCAGCCAGGGCGCTTCTCGCTCGGCCACACCGGCGTGCTGCGTTGATGCGACGACTGCTGCCGGTTCTCTTCCTGCTGCAGGCGTGCACGTCTTCTGCCACCACGACGGCTCCCACCGAACCGTCCTCGCCTTCGATGAGCCGGC
>JBHEMB010000386.1:0-7748 GCA_046262855.1 Mycobacteriales bacterium
GCAGACGAGAGAGTTCAACTACGTCACCGACCTCGCGCGCGGGTTCGTGGCGGCGGCGCTGCATGGCGAGCCCGGCCGGCTCTACAACCTGGGCTGCGGTGAGGAGGTCTCGATGCGGGACCTCGCGACGACGCTGCTCGCGCTGATGGGCGATCCGATCACGGCCCAGTTGGGCGCGCTGCCGGAGCGCCCGACCGAGATCTGGCGGATGCACGCCGACGCCACCAGGGCCCGGACGGAGCTCGGCTGGGCCCCGGAGGTCGCCCTTCAGGACGGTCTTGCCCGCACTGTCGAGTGGTACCGGCGGGAGCTCGCGCGCGACCAGTCCTCCTTCGCTGTATGAGCCCGGCGGCGACGGTCTGCGTCTCGACGTACAACCGGGCCGAGCGCCTGGAGCGCCTGCTCAGATCCCTTGCGTCCCAGGACTTCTCGGATTTCGAGGTGGTCGTCTACGACGACGCGTCATCGGACAGCACGCGCGCCGTCCTCGCCTCGTGGGAGGACCGACTGCCCCTGACGGTCCTGGGGGGCGAGACGAACAGCGGACCGGCTGCGGGCCGGAACGCGGCCTGGCGCGTGGCCCGGGCGCCGCTCGTGCTGTTCACGGACGACGACTGCGTGCCCGAGCCCGGCTGGGTGCGGGCGCACGTCGAGGCCGCTGGTCCCGTGACAGTGGGACGCACGGTTCCTGCGCCCGATCAGGTGGGCGGGCCCTTCAGCCGGACGCTGTCGGTGGAGAGTGCAGACCTCTTCCACACCTGCAACACCGGTTACCCGCGCGACCTGCTCGGCCGGCTCGGCGGCTTCGACGAGCGGTTCCGGCACGCCGCTGGTGAGGACACCGAGCTGGGGCTGCGCGCCCTGGAAGCGGGCGCCTCGGCGGTGTTCCTGCCAGACGCGATCGTGCGGCACGACGTGCGGCCCAGCTCCGTACGCGCCGCCTTGCGGGAGGCGACCAAGTGGGTCGACCTTCCGCTCGTCGTGGCCCGTCACCCCGATGCGGCGCGCCGGCTCACCCACTCGCGGCTGTGGTGGCGCAAGACGCACCCTGTCGCCGCCCTGGCGGCGGTGGGCCTCCTCGTCGCGACCCGACGTCCGATCGCGTCGGTCGCCGTCGTCCCCTGGCTGCGGCTGCGCACGTCCGGCGACCTGGCGGTGCAAGCCCGGCGGCGGCAGTGGCCGTGGGTGCTCCCGGCGCAGCTCGCTGTCGACCTGGTCGAGGTCGGCACCCTGGCGCGCGGCGCGGTGAGGCACCGGAAGCTGCTGCTGTGACCCGCGTCCTGCACGTGGTCCGCGACTGGGTGCGGCCCTCGGAGGGCTTCGTCGCCGATGTCGTGGGCCGCAGCGCCAGTCCCGCCGTCGCCTTCGGGTTCGCCGGCATCCGGCCGGAGCTCGACGTACCGAGCTACCGGGTGGGCCGGCTCGCGGGATTCGGCGACAAGCCGGTGCGCTACGCGCTGGCCGCTGTTGCCTGGCGGCGCCGCGCCCAGCTGTTGCATGCCCACTTCGGCTACTGGGCAGGCCATGCAGAAGCCGTCGCCCGCCGCACCGGACGGCCGTGGTCGCTCGCTCTGCACGGCCACGACCTGCTGGTGGAGGGCTGTGCCGTCGCGGCGCGCGCCAACCGCGTCGTCGTGCCCTCACGCTTCCTCGCCGACGCCGCCTCGCGGGCCGGCGTGCCCGACGAGCGGCTGCGGGTGATCCCACCGGGCCTTGCCCTGGACCGCTTCCCCTTCCGTGAGCGGGTGCCGTCGGACCGGCCGCCGACGGTCGTGTTCGCCGGCAGGTACGTCGAGAAGAAGGGCGTGCTCGACGTCGCGCGAGCGCTGGCCGGCGTACCCGGGATCCGCCGGGTGTTCGTCGGCCACGGGCCGCAGGAGCAGCAGCTGCGGACACTGCTCGCGGAGCTCGGGACCGAGGCGGAGCTGGCCGATGGCGCTGTGCCAGGAGCTGTGGCGCGGGCGCTGCAGGAAGCCGACCTGGTCGTCACCGGAAGCAAGCTGGCCGCCGACGGGGACGCCGAGACGCTGGGGCTGGTCAACCTCGAGGCGCTGGCCTGCGGGGCACCGGTCGTCACCACCCGCACCGGCGGGGTGCCGGAAGCTGTCGGTGACGCCGCCGTGCTCGTCGACGAGGGCGACGTGCCGGCGCTGCAGGCACAGCTCCAGCAGCTCGTCGACGCACCCGGCAGCTGGGCCGAGATCGGGCGCCGCGGGCGGGCGCACGTCGAGGCGAGATACGCCATCGACGACCGGGTCGCCGACCTCGAGGCGATGTGGGACGAGCTGGTCCGATGACACGGCGGCGCGTCGACGTCGGGATCGTCACCTGGAACACCCGGGACCTCACGCTGCGCGCGATCGACGCAGCGCTTGCGTCGACGGGCGTCGACGTGCGCGTCCTGGTCCGTGACAACGGATCCACCGACGGCACCGCCGAGGCGGTTGCTTCGCGGCACCCCGACGTGCTGGTCGACGTGGGGCACAACGTCGGCTTCGCCGCCGGCGTCAACGCGTTGCTGGCCCGCTCCGACGCGCCCTGGTTCCTGACGCTCAACTCCGACGCCTGGCCGGAGCCCGACGCGCTCCGAGCGATGGTCGAGCTGGCCACCCGAGAGCAGCGCGCCGCCGCGGTCGCTCCGTTGTTGCTGCGCCCTGACGGCTCGTTGGAGCCATCGGCGCACGCGTTCCCCCGGCTGCTGACCGCGGCTGCGCTTCCCTTGAGCCACCGGCGATCCGAGCAACTGCTGATGGCGCCGGGCTGGCGGCACGACCAGACCCGAGAGGTCGACTGGGCGGTCGGTGCGGCGCTGTTGCTGCGCCGCGCCGCTGTGGCCGAGATCGGAGCGCTCGACGACTCCTTCTTCATGTACGGCGAGGACCTCGAGTGGTGCTGGCGAGCCCGCGAGGCCGGTTGGGAGGTCTGGTTCACCCCCGCGGCGGTGGTCCGGCACGTCGGCAACGCCTCGGGCGCGCAGCGGTTCGGACCCGGCCGGGACCAGGTCGCGATCGCGAACGCAGCGACCGTGGTCGCGAAGTACCGCGGTCGCGGGTACGCCATGGCCTGGCGGCTGCTCAACGCGCTCACCGCCGGGCGCGCCTGGGCCCGGGCCCGCAGCCGCGGGGACCGCGACCTGGCTGCTCACTACCGGCGGCAGCTGTCCGCGCACCTTGGGCGGGCGCGGTGAGGATCCTCGTCCTCTCGAACCTCTACCCGCCCAACGCGATGGGCGGCTACGAGCTGTCCTGCCGCGACGTGGTCGACCGCTGGCGCTGGCGCGGCCACGAGGTCACGGTGCTGACCACGGGCGAGAGTGTGACTGGGGTCGTCAAGCCGACCACCGAGGAGCCGCACGTCCGCCGGTCACTGCAGTGGTACTGGTCGGAGCACGCCTTCCTCCGGCCGCCGCTGCGCGACCGGCTCGCGATCGAGCGGGCCAACCTGGCCGTGCTGGAGGACGCGTTGGCGCAGGGCGTCGACGTCGTGTCGGTGTGGCACCTGGGTGGCATGCCGCTCGGGCTCCTCGGGGCCGTCGAGCAAGCGGGAGTGCCCGCCGTCCTCAACATCTGCGACGACTGGCCCGACTACGGGCTGCGCGCGGACGCGTGGACCTCGGCGTGGGCTCGGCTGCCACGCGCCGTCCGGGCGAGCGGTGCCGCACTGCTTGGCGTCCCGACCTCAGTGCCCGACCTGGACGCGCACCCGGCAGCCTTCGTGAGCGCCTTCACGCGCGAGAGCCTGAGGCGGCGCACGTCGTGGACGTTTCCTGACAGCGAGGTCGTCGGCTCGGGTGTCGACACCGACGACTTCCCCTGGTGCACAAGGGATCTCACGGTCTGGCAAGGCAACCTGCTGTGCGTCGGTCGCGTGGAGCCGCGCAAGGGCTTCGGCACGGCCATCGAGTCGCTCGCCGTACTCCCGGACGCTCGGCTGCGCATCGTGGGCGTCGCCGACCCCTCGCACCTGACGGAGCTGCTGCGGCTCGCGGAAGGGTTGGGCGTGACCGACCGGCTGACCCTCGGGCCGGTTCCGCGCAGCGAGCTGCGCGACGTCTACCGCTGGGCAGACGTGCTGCTGTTCCCGAGCGTCTGGGAGGAGCCCTTCGGCCTGGTGCCGCTGGAGGCGATGACCCAGGGCACCCCCGTCGTGGCCACCCGGCGGGGCGGCTCGGCCGAGTACCTCACCGACGGAGCCAACTGCCTCGAGGTGCCCGCGGCCGATGCGCAGGCGCTCGCGACCGCCGTACGACGACTGGCGGCGGAGCCGGAGCTCCGAGCTGCACTGGCCGGAGGTGGTCGCCGGACGGCCGCAGTGCACACCGTCGACCGGCTCGCCGAACGTCTCGAAGCGCTGCACGCGCGCGCCGCTACGGTGGCCTGATGGTCGAGCAGTGGTACCACACGATCGAGCTGAGTCCCGGTGTCGTGACGCCGGGCTGGTTCGACACCCGTGCGGTCGCCGCGCGACTTCCCTGGCCCGACCTGCACGGCCTGCGCTGCCTCGACGTGGGGACCTTCGACGGGTTCTGGGGCTTCGAGATGGAGCGCCGCGGCGCGCGTGAAGTGCTCGCCGTCGACATCCTCGACCCCACGGAGTGGGACTGGCCGGTGGGCTCCGATCAGGCGATGGTCGAGACGATCGGGGCTCGCAAGCGCGGCGGCGACGGGTTCGCCGAGGCAGCTGCGGCGCTTCAGTCTGCGGTCGGCCGGCGCGAGCTCTCGGTCTACGACCTGGCGCCGGCGGAGGTGGGCCTGTTCGACCTGGTCTACGTCGGGAGCCTGCTGCTGCACCTGCGCGACCCGGTGCGCGCCCTCGAGGCGGTCAGGTCCGTGCTCGGCCCCGAGGGGCGGCTGCTGCTGGTCGATGCCATCGACCTGGAGCTGACCGTTCGGCACCCGCGCAGCCCTGTCGCGCGGCTCGACGGTCTCGGCCGGCCGTGGTGGTGGAAGCCGAACCGGGCCGGCCTCGCGCGGATGCTCGAGGCCGCGGGCTTCGACGTGACGTCCGGACCGAAGACCTTCCTCATGCCCTTCGGCGAGGGCCGCGAGCAGGGCCACGTACCACTGCGGCTGCTGCGCACACCCGCCGGCCGGCAGGCGGCACTGGAGCAGTGGAAGGGCGATCCGCATGCCTGGGTCTTTGCCCGACCGCGCCGCTGACCTCGCGGTCGCCGTCCCGCTGCAGGAGGCGACCAGCCCGACCTGGGGGCGGCCGGCACAGGTGTCCGTCGTGGTGTCCAGCCACGACCGCGACTCGCTGCTCGCAGGGCTGCTGACCCGACTCGACCAGCAGGACCACCCGTCCTTCGAGGCCGTCGTCGTGGACAACGGCTCGCCGGACCGGACGTGGAGCGTCCTGACCGAGTGGGTCGCCAGGACGCCCGTGCCGGCGCTGGTGCTGCGGGTGCCCGGCCACGACGGTCCCGCTGTGCCGCGCAACACCGCCGTCCGTCGCAGCCGCGCAGCACTGCTCGCGTTCACCGACGACGACTGCCTGCCGAGCCCGCACTGGCTCAGCGCCCTCGTCGACGGGCTCGCCGATCCGACCGTCGCCGTGGTCCAGGGCCGCACCGATCCGGAAGCCGGCGGCTGGGCAGGTCCCTGGGGCCGTTCGTTGCACGTCGACGGTGTGAGCGGACTGTTCGAGACCGCCAACCTGGGGTGCCGCCGCGCCGACTTCCTGCAGGTGGGTGGGTTCGGCGCGCAGCGGCTGCTCACCGGCCGGGCGTTCGGCGAGGACGTGGTGCTCGGTGCGGCACTCGTCCGCTACGGCAGCGTCGTTTACCGTCCGGACGCGCACGTCGAGCACCGGGTGCTGCCGGGCAGCTACCGCGACTTCCTCACGGAGCGGCAGCGACTCGGGGGCTTCCCGCACCTCGTCGCCGCCGTCCCGTCCCTGCGGGAGCAGCTGGTCGCAGGGCTGTTCCTCTCCCGGCGCACGCTGGCCGCGGACCTGGGGGTCGCCGGTCTGCTCGGCGCAGCGGTCGGGCGCCGGACCTGGCCGGCCCTCGCGGCACTCCCGTGGCTGCTCGACTGCTGGCGGGAGGCAGAGCGCCGACCGGGCCGGGCCCGCGCCGTGCGCGCCGCGCAGCTGGCCCTGGCGGTCGTCGTCGGGCTGGGAGGGCTCGTGATCGGTAGCGCGCGGGCTCGCAAGGTCGTGCTCTGATGCGCGTCGCGATGCTGCACCCCTACACCTGGCCCGCGGTCCGGCGTGGGGCCGAGCGCTACCTGCACGACCTGTCGCTCTGGCTGCACGAGCGCGGTCACGAGGTGGACGTCCTCACCGGACCGACCGAGGCCGACCCGGACCTGCCGCCCGGCCCCCGGCTGCTGCCGCTGCCGCTGCACGTCCCGCACCGGCTCGCGCGGCACGACGTCACCGCCCTCGACACCTTCGGCGTGAGCACGCTCCCGTACCTGCTGCGACAGCGGTACGACGTCGTCCACTCGCTGGTTCCTTCCGGTGGCCTGGCGGCTGCGCACGCCCTGCAGCCGTCGGTGTACTCGGTGCTCGGTCATCCGTCGCCCGCGAACCCGCCGCGGCACCGCTGGAGCCGTGAGCTGTTCGCCCGAGCGATCCGTGCGGTCCGGCTGCCTGCCGCGCTGAGCAGCTCGGCCGCGACCGGCGTCGAAGCGCTGACAGGGCGGCGGCCGATCGTGCTGTCACCGGGGGTGCGGCTCGCGGAGTTCCCGCGCAAGCCCGCCCCGCCGGTCGGCCCGCCGGTGCTGCTCTTCAACGCCTTCGCCGGCGATCCCCGCAAGCGCCTCGGTGTGCTCCTGGCGGCCCTGCCGGCACTGCTCGACGAGCACCCGGGGCTGCGCCTCCAGCTGGGTGGCGGCGGCTCCGCCGACGAGGCGCTCGACGGCCTCGACCGCGGGGTGCGCGAGGCCGTGCTGCCGGTCCTCGACGACCTCGGAGCCGGTCCCCTGAGAGACGTGCCCGAGCGCTACCGGAGGGCCACGGTCTGCGTGCTGCCCAGCGTCGAGGAGGCGTTCGGGCTCGTGCTCGTCGAGTCGCTGGCCGCCGGCACTCCGGTGGTCTGCAGCGCGTCCGGCGGGATGCCCGAGATCGTCACGCCCGACGTCGGCCGCGTCGTGCCGCCGGACAGCCCATCAGACCTGGCCGGAGGGATCCGGGAGGCCCTCCTCCTCGCCGCCGACGAGGGCACCCTCGAACGGTGCCGCGCGCGAGCCCGGCGCTGGGACTGGGACGTGGTCGGCCCCCTGCACGAGCACGCCTACGCCCGCGCCCGCGCCTGACCCCCCCGCCTCCCCTCCCCCCTCATGGGGGGTGGGGGGCGCGGGTTTGGCGTAGGCGGTCGCGGGCCATCTTCAGGCGGCCGGCGGCACGTTTGGCAGCCGAGGCGGGTCGGCCCCGGTAGGCCACCAGGTGGGAGCGGCCGTGGTGCAGGCGGTACGACACCAGGCCGTGGCCCACTGCGTGGTCCAGCAGCTCACGGATCGGGAGCGGCTTGTGCACGTGTACGTCGTCCGGCGTCGGCTCGAGGAAGTTGACGACGACCAGGTCGGCCAGCGACTCCAGCCGGTGGAGGAACGCGAACGGGTCGTCGACGTGCTCGATCACGTCGAAGCAGTAGACGAGGTCGAACCCGCCGGGGACCTCGCGCTCGACGTCGTGGACGGCAGCGGCGAGACCCCGGCGGGCGAGCCGCCACCGCAGGTAGGTGGTGCTCGGGTTGTCGAAGTCCGCGAACTCCACCTGTCGCCCGTCGGCCAGCAGCCGTAGGC
>JBHEMB010000387.1:0-6281 GCA_046262855.1 Mycobacteriales bacterium
AGCTAGATCTGTCCAGGGACCTGGCGGTGGCGATCTACGAGTACGCGCCGGGGGCGCAGATCGTCGCAGGCGGCTTCGTCTGGGAATCCGGTGGCGTATACCGGCTTCCGGACCGGGAGTTGCTGGGCAAGTACTACCTGGTCTGCAGTTCCTGCGGTCTCTACCGCGAGTCAGACGATCCGGTGGATCCTGTGTGCCCGGGCTGTCATCATCAAGCGGTAGGGCAGCCGAAGCAGTACGTCATCCCGTCGTTCGGATTCGTCGCCACTAAGGGAGTACGCAAGCGACCTGGCCAGAGCCGGCCCAAACGAGCTTGGAACGGATCGACGTACGTCGTCGGTACTGGTTCGACGCAGCGGACGCGGACCCTAGATCTTCCAGCTAGCCAGCTGACTGCCACGGCCAGCGAACGCGGTGAGCTCATCGCCGTCAGCCACGGCTCGGCAGGTGCTGGCTTCCTGCTCTGCGCCTGGTGCGGCTGGGGAACGTCGCACGGCTCCGGTCCGATCCCTCGCAAGCACGCACGACTTTCGGGAGGGGATCGCGAGTGCAGTGGGCCACTCGAACTCCGGAGCCTTGCGCACAAGTTCCAGACGGACGTGCTGGAGATCCGCCTGGATCCGGTGTTGTCCGTCGCAGTGTCCCCGTCGTCGCTACTCAGCGCTCTCTATGCGCTCGTCCAGGCGGCGTGTGACCGCCTCGAGATCAGCCGGGACGACATCGATGGGGCTCTGCACCAAGCTGGCGCCAACCTCACGAACCTCGTCTTGTTCGACACCGTGCCAGGCGGGGCAGGCCACGTCGGTCGCATCGAGCCTGTGCTCGAAGAGCTCCTCGCTGCCGCGCTCGTCAAGGTGAGCTCCTGCGAGTGCGGGCCTGAAACAAGCTGTTACCGCTGCCTGCGAGTCTTCCGGAACGAGCGATACCACGACGAGCTCTCCCGGGGCGCGGCGATGGAGCTGCTCCGGCAGCTGTTGGGGATTGCCCCCGAGGCCCCCCTGCTCGCTCGCTACACGTTGGACGACCTGCCCCGGGGGGGAGCGCCGGGCGACCGATTCCTGCTGCATGAGGTGCCCTCCGAGGTGTTCGAGCGAGCGCAGCCGGGCCAACTCGACCTCTACGCCGGGCGACTCGCCATCGTGGAGCTCGACGGTCTGCGTTCGCTTGGCCACTTGCTCGTGGACGAGGAGGCTATCGCCTTCCGAAACCCACTCGGCGAGACAACCCAGGTCGAGCTCGACAAGGTGTCGCTCGTTGCCGCTGCGCTCTAGACCCACGTCCGTCCCCCGCGCCTCTTCGGATGGGTGAGAAGATCCTGCGAGGCAGGGGCCGGCGTAACCGCGCGGCTGATGAGGAGACGGACCTTGGTCGACGCGCGACAAGCGAACCTGAGCAAAGTGCTTGCGTCGTCGCCGGTCCAGGGGGCTGCACACACCCAACATCCACACCTGCAGCACCCAAGACACAACCTAGATCGCGGGGTATTACCCGATTCGGGATTACGTCGCCATCGGGGTCGCCGTCAGGGTCCGTGAGCTTTTCGTGCTATCCGGCCTGGTCGCGATTCAGTACCACGCTCGCGAAGGGCGTCGCGGCCAACGCGGTCGAGTACGGCCCTGCCGAGCAGCAGGTCATGCTTGCCGGCATCGAGGCGATCCTTGCCGGACCGACCCAGGCCCTGGCTGCCACTGTCGACTTCAGTGGCCGCGCCCGCCTGCTCGACGTGGGGTGCGGCACTGGCTCCTGGGCACTCGCGGTGCTCGAGCGGAATCCCGAGATGCGAGCCACGCTGGTCGACGTCCCAGCCGCCACCGGGGTCACGCAGGCCCGCGTTGCCGAATCCGGGCTCGCGGATCGCGTCGCCGTCGTGAGCGCGGATGCTCTCACCGATGTGCTGCCCGAGGGCCACGACGTCGTCATGGTGAACAACCTCGTCCACTACTTCGCGGCGGAGAACGCCTGCCGTCTGTTGTCCCGGGTCGCCGACGTCACGGATGCCGGCACACTCCTCCTGCTCGCGGACTTCTGGACGGATGCGACGCACACCGAGCCGGTCGCCGCCGCACTCATGGCGGGGGAGTTCGCAGCGCAGGTCGAGGAGGTCGACGTCTACAGCGTCGATGAGATCAGGGGCTGGCTCGCCGGCACGGGCTGGACCTTCGTCGCCCACCAGCCCCTCGCCGGGCCGCAGAGCCTGGTGGTCGCAGAGCGGAGGTAGCCCCGATGTAGCCATGGCGGCTCGCGTCGCGGTCAACTTCAGCCATGCACACTGCGCTCGAGGTCCTCGCGCTCGTGGCCGTGGTGGCCGTGGTCGCAGGCCTGTCTCGTCGGTTCGACCGCTCGGAGCCGTTGACGCTTGTCGTCGTCGGCATCGCGTTGTCCTTCATCCCCGGCTTCTTGGACATTCGCCTCACGCCCGACCTCGTCCTCGTCGGGTTCCTGCCGCCCCTGCTGTACGCGGCCGCGATCCGCAACACCAGCCTGGTCGACTTCCGCACCAACAAGCGGCCGATCATCCTGCTGTCGGTGGGGCTGGTCGGGTTCTCCACGGCGGTCGTCGGGCTCGTGTCGTGGTGGGTGGTTCCCGGCGCGACCCTGGCCGCTGGCTGCTGCCTCGGGGCTGTCGTCTCACCTCCGGACGCCGTCGCAGCGACTGCCGTCGCCCGCCGGGTCGGCCTGCCGCGACGCCTGGTCGCCGTCCTGAACGGCGAGAGCTTGGTCAACGACGCCGCAGCGCTGGTCGCCCTCAGCACCGCGATATCGGCTCTCAGCTCGACGATCGACCCTGCGGACGTCGGCTGGAACTTCGCACGTGCGGCAGCCGGAGGGTTGCTGGTCGGCGTGGTCGCGGCGTTCCTGCTCGGGATGCTGAGGCGGGCCATCGAAGACCCCGTGCTGGACACCACGCTGTCCCTCGCCGCCCCGTATGTGGCGTTCCTGCCCGCGCAGGAGCTGGAGACGTCCGGGTTCCTTGCCGTCGTGGTTACCGGGCTCATCCTCGCCCATCGTGCGCCGGAGGTTCAGTCCGCGAGCCCCCGCCTTGCCGAGCACCACAACTGGAGCACGGTGCAGTTCCTGCTCGAGAGCACCGTCTTCCTGCTCATCGGCCTGCAGCTTCGTCGGCTGCTGTCTGACGTGGCCGCGGACACCGCTGCCTGGAACCAGGTCGTCTGGCCCTGCCTCGCGGTCCTGGCGTCCACGATCCTGGTCCGGGTGGTCTGGGTGTTCGCAGCGGTGGGCCTGCTGCGGCTACTGGGACGCTCGACCTGGAACTGGCGGGAGTCCGCGGTGATCTCCTGGGCCGGGATGCGGGGCGTGGTCACGCTGGCCGCCGTCTTCCTGCTGCCACCAGAGACGCCGGCTCGCTCACTGCTTGCCCTGGCGGCCTTCATCGTCGTTGCTGGGACGCTGCTCATCCAGGCGCCGACGTTGGGCTGGGTGGTCCGTCGCCTGGGCCTGCGCCGGCCGACCGCAGCCGAGGACGCGCTGCAGCACGCCGAACTGGTCAGCGCGGCATGCGAGGCGGGCCTCGTCGAGCTCGACGGACAGGTGACGGACGGCGACCGGCCGGAGGTGATCGAGGAGCTTCGGCGACGGGCCGTCGAGCGGACGAACCGGGTCTGGGAGCAGCTCGGCCGTTCCCAGGAAGAGCTGGAGCCTCCTTCCGTCGCCTATCGCCGACTCCGGGTGCTCATGCTCGCTGCGGAGCGCACGTCGATCGTCCGTGCGCGTGACACCGGGCTCTACGACGACGAGGTGCTCCGTCGGGCACTGCATGCGATCGATGTCGAGGAGTCGATGCTCGACCCGATCGAGGACGCCGGTCCTGTCGAGGGCGAGCTGCGGACATCCGCAGCGCGCGCCGCCGACTGCCAGCACCTGCGTGAGGCGGCAACATCCGTTGCCGCCGCGACACCGGACGGATGTGAGGAGTGCCTGCGGGAGGGCACGATCTGGGTGCACCTGCGGCTGTGCCTGGGATGCGGGCACGTCGGCTGCTGCGACTCCTCGACCGAGCGGCATGCCAGTCGGCACTACGCCGACTCCGGCCATCCGGTCATGCAATCGTTCGAGCCTGGCGAGGCCTGGCGCTGGTGCTACGTCGACAGTGCCTTGGGCTGAGGACCAAGCTGCTGCAGCCCCTCCAGTCGGCACCGCCGATTGCCGCTTTAGCCCCGGAGCAGCACAATCGGCACGACGCGTCACGGCACACGTAAGCCTGGGGGATTCCGATGACGTCTGATCACACCACGACCGCGCTTCGCTTTGACCCGCCCGGCCCGGGCGCGTGGCGGTTGGACCCGGTGCACATGCCGCGGCCCGCCACGAAGTACTGGGCAGAGATGCATCCGGAGGCGTTCAAGCGCGGCTTCCGCGACATGACCGCCTTCTACGGGCTGCTTCTCGACTACAACGAGCTCGCCTATCCCAACGGGTTCATGTACGGCGCCGCTCGTCCGGTCCCGGAAGAGCAGATCCCGGAACGGTTCGCACGCGCTGAGGAGGTCTTCGACAAGAAGCTCTGGCGCGAACAGCTTCGGGTGTGGGACGAGACGGCAAAGCCCGCCTCGATCCGCGCGCATCGCGAGCTCCAGTCGATCGACCCCGAGAAGCTCTCCGATGTCGACCTCGCTGCTCACCTCAGGAAGTGCCGGGACCATCACGCGGACATGATCTCCCAGCACATGCGGTTTACCGGCGCCGCAACCATCCCGGTCGGCGACCTGATGGCGCACGTCGTGGGCTGGACCGGCCTTCCCCCAGCCCACTTGCTCGGCATGATGCGTGGTGCGGCGCCGGTTTCCGGCGGTGGATCGGCTGAGCACGACCGGATGATCGACGCGATGCGGCAGGACGCCACGGCGCGTGCACTGCTCGACTCCGACGGTGACCCGGCCAAGGTGCTCGATTCGGTCCGTGATCTCGACAGCGATGCAGGCCGGGCGATGTCGGACTACCTCGACCTGGCGGGCTACCGGCTGCTCGACGGGTTCGACATCTCTGGCCGCTATGCCCTGGAGGCGCCGGACGCCTTGCTACGCGCGATCCGGTCGTCGGTCGCCGGCCGAGGCGCAGGCTCCGACGGCTCCGACGTGCAAGACCTGATTGCCGACGTGCGACGGCAGGTACCCGACGAGCACCGCGCCCAGTTTGACGAGCTCGTCGACGAGGCGCGGACGACCTACCGGATCCGCGACGAGCGCGGCGTGTACAGCGACATCTGGGCGTCCGGGTTGATGCGCCGGGCGGCTATGGCAGCCGGTCGTCGGCTCGGCAGTAGGGGCCGCATCCATGACCCGGAGCACTTCGTTCACGCAGGGTTCGACGAGATGCAGGCTCTGATCACTGGTGCGGACGGACCGTCGGCGGACGAGCTTGCGGCCCGGTACGAGTACCAGACCACGCACACCGCGAAAGACGCGCCGCCGTTCCTCGGTGACGCCCCGACTCCACCGCCGGATCCAGCCGGCCTGCCACCCGCGCCCGCGCGGTTGATGCGCGCGATGGGGTTCGCGATGAACGCGATGTTCGAAGACTCCGTCGAGGAGCACGAGGAGAGCGTCATCAAGGGGATGGCGGCCAGCGGCGGTGTCTATGAGGGTCCGGTTTGCCGCGTCTCGAGTCGTGCCGACTTCAATCGCATCAAGCAGGGCGACGTCCTCGTCACCGAGTCGACGACCGAGGCGTTCAACATCCTGCTGCCGTTGCTCGGTGCGCTGGTGACGGACAGCGGCGGTCTGCTGTCGCACGCCGCGATCGTCTCGCGCGAGTACGCGATTCCCGGCGTCGTCGGCACCCGTGATGCGACCCAGCGGATCACCGACGGCACGATCGTGCGCGTCGACGGTGATGCAGGTGAAGTGACCATCCGCGGATGAGGCCCGTCGTACCGCTGCCGAAGGCCCGCGACGAAAGCGTTTTCGGCGCGAAGGCAGTGGGCCTCGGCGAGACAGCGCGCGCGCACCTGCCCGTGCCACCGGGCGTCGCGCTTGCCGGGCCCATCGTGGAGTCGGTTGCCTCTGGCGACGACCGCGCGATCAGGAAGGTCGCGAACATGGCAGCGTCACTGCAGGCGCCACTCGCGGTTCGTTCGTCCTGCGTCGACGAGGACGGGGCGCAAGCGAGCTTCGCCGGACAGCACCTGACGCTGCTCAACGTGCCGTCGATCGATGACCTTGCGTCCGCCGTGCGCGAGATCTGGTGGTCGGCCAACTCCGACTCGGCGATCACCTACCGCCAACGCGTCGGGCTCTTCACGCGTCCGAGCGTCGGCGTGGTGG